>NZ_JBANDI010000025.1:0-62097 GCF_039123485.1 Flavobacterium sp. PL12 | reverse complement strand
TTGATTAGTTCGCTGTAGGAATCTTGCATTTGCTATAATTTGGAATCACAAATATCTAGATTTTAATATTTCCCCACAACATTATGTATTGATCCTTTGTAAGCTTGAAAAGTTATTTTAGAAAAAAAGGGTATACAATTCGGTAACCATTTAAAATCTCGAGGTAACCACTTAAAAAAGTGCGATTACAAATATTTTTTCTCCTGAAAAATAAATTAAATTTAAACGCGGTAGTAACACCCAAAAAAACTATCTCACTCGGAAATTGAAAATTTTATAATTTTTTTTCAAATTCGTATATAAGTTATTGATGCACTGCAGTGTCAAACCATTGACTCATTAATTTAATTTCCATTCACAATTACTTTTCATTGTAAATTATTCCACTTAAAACTTTAAGTGTAGAACATCAATTTTCAGATTTTAAATAAAATCTCTCTGGATTTCTTTAAAAAAAACGAAACAAGAATTTTATTTAGTAGTACTATACTTAATTTAAGAATTTTCATCATTTCATTTACTCTAGACATTCATCTAAATAACTGCTTATATTCAAAGGCTTGACAGCTATTTTCTAGTTTTTTATAAAAAAAATCATAATTAAGTGAGTATATAACACTAAATAATTCCTCTTAGATAATGAAACCCATAGTGAAAAATGAACGAACGTAACAATTTTACTGAGCTTGAAGATTTCTTATCTAATGAATCATTTCGACAGTGGGTACGATACAATAATGACGAGCAAAAATGGGAAGAGTGGACTTTAGAAAATTCAGAACGCGCTAAATTAGTTCAAGAAGCGCGCGCTTTACTTCTAGCAATGAAAGTTCAGAAAGCAGATGAAAAAGCACTCAATGTTAACTCCGCTTTAAATACAACATGGAGCAAAATAAAAACTAAAGAAAATAACGATAGAAAAGTTAGAAAACTAATTTCAAAAATTTTCTACAATAGAACTCTTAAAATTGCAGTAGCGGCTTCTATTTTTGGAATTTTAGTTGGAAGCTTCTATCACAGAAATATTTATAAGGATAGTTCCTTGACTATTTATAGTTCGAGTATTATAGAAAATGATGAAGGTTTAGTTCAACAAACTAACAATTCAAAAAACGCACAAATAATTACGCTTTCTGACGGTAGTTCGGTGTTACTACAACCTAAAAGTAAACTGAGTTACCCTAAAACGTTTTTGAATAACGAGCGTCGCGTCTATCTTTCAGGTGAAGGGTTTTTTGAAATCAGTAAAGATAGCAGCAGGCCCTTTTTTGTTTGTGCTAATGAGATTGTTACTAAAGTTGTGGGAACCAGTTTTAAAATACGCGCTTATAATGATCAACCTAACATTGAAGTGGTAGTTCGCACAGGTAAAGTAAAAATAAGCTCAAATGAATCTAAAGCACAATTGAACAAGGACGAGATTATTTTGCTTCCAAATCAAGCTCTTCGCTTCACTAGAAAAAAATCAACATATGAGAAAATTACTGATATTACCACTGACAAATCGATACTTAAAAACGCAAATAGTATCGAGCAATTAAGTTTCAATTTTTCAGATACACCAATAAGTCAAATTTTAAAAACAATTGAACAAGCTTATTTAGTAGAAATAGATTTTCCTGAAGAGAAATTAAAAAATTGTCATTTAACCACGTCCTTAAATGATGAACCATTACCTGAAAAATTAAAAATTATCTGTAAAAGTCTTGGCAAAAACACAAGTTATCAAATGAATGGAAATCAAATAAATATTACATCAGAAGGATGTAACTAATATCTATGCCTATGTAAAAAGAAGAGCGACTAAGGTGATATACCATCTTTAAAGCACAAAAAAAATAAATTGTTCTCTGTAAAGTTCAGTTTATAAGTTCGCAATACCCGTTAAATAGTATTAATCAAACGAATTAAAATTATGAAAAAAACAGTCGTCAAACAACGATTACTACATCGAATTATGAAAGTAACATTCATTCAATTTGTTTTAGCATTTGCTTTTTCAACCCTTACCATGGCAAATAATGCTAGTGGACAAAAGAAGCTAGACACGAAGGTAACTATTGCCATTGAAAATTTGAGTTTAGAACGAACATTGTCTAAACTGGAAAAAGCAGCAAATGTAAAATTCTCGTACAACTCGAGAATTAGCCAGCTTTCTCAAAAAGTAACTGTAAATGCTACAGATGAAACTTTATCAAATATTTTAAGCGAACTTTTAAAACCGCTCGATATAGAGTACAGTGAAGTGAGTGATCAAATTGTATTACAAAACAACGCTCCCACTACAAAAGATCTTCAGCGACTACAGAATAAACAAGTAAGCGTTGAAAAATTAAATGCAGGACCAATTGTTAAAGGTAAAGTAGTTGATCAATCTGGAATTCCTCTACCTATGGCAACAGTTTTAGCTAAAGGAACAACAGTTAGTGTTTTGACTGACTTTAACGGTAATTTTACAATTGAAATGCCTGACAAAGTCACAAAACTAATTGTCTCTTACATTGGAATGCAGTCGCAGGAGGTAACTATTAAATCTACCGCTATGACAATTGTTTTAGTTGAAGAAGAGCAAAATTTAAAAGAAGTTGTGGTGACTGCTTTTGGAATTAAACGTAAAAAAAACTTACTGCCTTATGCCGCTCAGCAAATTAGCGGTGATGATTTAAATAAAACGAGACTTAACAATATTGCAAGCGGACTTTCAGGAAAAATTTCTGGATTACAAATTACACAGGGGAATTCTGTTGGAGGATCTGTAAATGTTGTAGTAAGGGGAAACAAATCATTATCAGGAAATAATCAAGCATTATTTGTTGTGGACGGTGTGCCTGTTGATAACTCTAATACTAATTCAGATTCTCAGAAATCAGGAGCAGGTGGTTATGACTATGGTAATGCTGCAGCAGATATAAACCCAGATGACATTCTTTCCATAAACGTACTAAAAGGTGCAGCAGCATCAGCATTATATGGTTCTAGAGCTGCAAATGGAGTAATTATGATTACCACTAAAAAGCCAAAGGCTGGTTTAGGAATCTCTATTACTAGTGGAGTAACTGTAGGTACAATTGATAAATCTACTTTTGTGAAATACCAACAAGAATATGGCGCAGGAAGATCAATTGCACAAGATAAAGACGGTTTCTTATTTTTTGATGCGAATGGCGACGGAACTAAAGATTTAGTGGTTCCTACTTTTGCACCTCGTTCTTGGGGTCCACGCTACAATCCAAATTTGATGGTTTATGACTGGGAATCTTTCGACCCCGCATCTCCAAATTATCAAAAGGCAAAACCTTGGACAGCACCGAAAAATGGACCTGATAGTTTTTATGAAACTGCTATTTCAACTAATCATAACATCATGATCGATGGATCAGTAGAAGATAAAGGATCTTTTAAAGTTGGATTCACTAGAAACGATGAAAGAGGTGCTTTGCCAAATAGTAGCGTTTTAAAAAACATCATAAATCTTGGCGCCAGCTATAATATTACAAATAAGATTGTTGTAAGCGGTTTAGCTAATTATTCTCAAGTAAATGGAAAAGGAAGGTATGGAACAGGTTACGACACGGGTCGTAACGTTAATAGTAATTTCCGCCACTTTAACCAGACTAACGTAGATGTTTTAGAATTAAAAGATGCATACTTTAGAAACAGAAAAAACATCACTTGGAACTGGGCAGATCCTACTAAACTTACCAATCTAGCTCCAGCATTTTCCGATAATCCGTACTGGGTTGTTTATGAAAATTATCAAAATGACACCAGAAATAGATTAATTGGAAATGTATCCGTTAATTATAAAATTACAGATTGGTTGGATCTTTTAGGTAGAGTGTCTTTAGATACGTACTCAGAAGCACAACAAGAAAGAAGAGCAGTGGGAAGTGCGGGAGTTTCATCTTATTCTAGATTTGATAGAAATTTTAATGAAACCAACTACGATTTACTTGCTACGGTTAATAAAAAGATAAACGAGGACTTTGGCTTTAGCGGATTAGCTGGAATAAATTTAAGAAGAAATACAATTTCTTCGATTTTCTCTCAAACTAATGGAGGATTAATAGTACCTAATCTTTACGCGGTATCAAATTCTAAAGGTATTATCCCTGCACCATTAGAATCATATCAGCCAAAAGCAGTTGATGGAGTCTTTGGTGGAGCAACTCTTACCTACAGAGATTTTCTAACTCTTGATGCAACATTACGTAGAGATAAATCCTCGACACTACCTGCAAATGCAAATGCTTATAATTATTATGCTATTTCAGGAAGTTATGTGTTTTACCATCATTTACAAGACGTGAGTTGGTTGTCTTCTGGAAAAATAAGAATGAATTATGCAACTGTTGGTAATGATGCAGCTTGGGGAAGTCTTAACGATGTTTACACGAAGCCAAATCCATTTGATAGCACTTTGCTTTTCTCTTTACCAAATACTAAAAACAACAGTGATCTAAAACCGGAAAGTACTGTTAGTAAAGAAATAGGATTAGAAATGTCCTTTTTCAATAATAGATTAGGCTTTGATGCATCGTATTATCACACGAATACTGTTGATCAAATTATTCCTGTAGCTACCTCAACTGCAATAGGATATTCAAGCAAATTTATAAATGCTGGTGATATCGAAAACAAAGGTGTTGAGTTATCATTATTTGCTACGCCAATAAAATTAGATAATTTTTCGTGGAATGTGAATTTAAACTTCACTAGAAATAGAAATAAAGTAATATCACTTTACAACGATAGTAAAAACCTTCAATTAGGAACTTTTCAAGGTGGAGTTAGTTTGAATGCTTCGATTGGTAAGCCTTATGGAGAGTTACAATCTGTAACGTATGAAATGTTAAATGGCGAAAGATTAATCAATGCAAACGGATTATATGCTTTTACATCGACAACTTCTAACGTTATCGGAAACGTAAATCCTGATTGGATAGGCGGTTTAAGTAATAGTTTCAAGTACAAAAATCTTACTTTAAGTTTCTTGATAGATGTTAAAAAAGGTGGTCAATTATTTTCTTTAGATACGTACTACGGAACAACTTCTGGTATTTTACCTGAGACAGTTGGATTAAACGATCTTGGAAATCCAAAACGTGATCCAGTTGCAAGTGGTGGTGGAATTATCTTGGCAGGAGTTACAGCAGATGGAAAACCTAATACTAAAAGAGTAACAATTGTATCAGGTACAAGTCAATATCGTCCACAGTCTGCTTTTGTTTATGATGCAAGTTTTGTAAAACTTAGAGAGTTGTCAATTTCTTATTCTCTGCCTAAAACTTTAGTTGCAAAAATGAAATCTATCAATGATATCGAATTTTCATTAACGGGTAGAAACCTATGGTTGATTCATAAAAATGTGCCTTATGCTGATCCAGAAGAAAATTTATCCTCAGGAAATATTTCAGGATATCAAAGTGGTTCGTACCCTACTGTACGTACTATTGGCTTAAATGTTAAAATCAAATTATAAACCAAGAATCATGAAAAAAAGATCCATAATTATAGTTCTTATAGGTATTCTAACAATAAGTGCCTGTACAGATGATATTACTCGTTTTAATGAGGAGACAAAACTTGCTAGCAATGTTCCCGCCGGAAGTTTATTTTCAAATGCTGTCAAATCATTATCAGACGGCTTAGCTTCGGCAAGTGTGAATGTAAATATTTTTAGACATTTCGTGAATCATTGGGCGCAAGCCGTTATTCAAGAAGAAGCTAATTTCAATTACATCACGCGATCTATTAACGATGCCTGGTGGACTCGCTTGTACCGAGATGTTCTAAATGACTTAAAAGAAAGTTCGAGAATTATAAATGCTGACGCCGCATTGAATGTAGCGCAAAAGGCAAATCAGTTAGCAATAATTGACATTATGCAGGTTTATACTTTTAATATTTTAGTAAATACCTACGGTGATGTTCCTTATACGCAATCGCTGGATGACCAACAGTTATTTCCAGTATATGATGATGCAAAAACAATCAACGCAGATTTAATGCAAAGATTAGACGCTGACATTGCTAAATTAAGCACTGCTGCACCTGGATTTAGTGCAACAGAAGACATCCTTTTTCAAGGCTCTATTGCTAAGTGGATTTCTTTTGCAAACTCTCTTCAAGTGCGTATGGCAATGACTATAGCTGATACTGACCTTGCAAAAGCTAAAGCTGCTTTTGAAAAAGCGGAGCCAAACGCTATTAACTCAACAGCTAATGACGCATTTATTAAATACTACAGCGCTACGCCTAATAATAATCCTTTATACGATCAATTGGTGTTAGCAAATCGTACTGATTACATTGCTGCAAAAGATTTAATGGATGTTCTTAACACTTTTTCAGATCCTAGAAAGCCTGGATTTTTTGGTGTAAATAATGTGGGAATGTACGTGGGTGGAATTATGGGTGCACCAAGTGATTACCCAAAAATGTCCAAACCAAGTGCACGCATAGCGGCGCCTAGCGCACCAAATACATTAATTGATTATGTAGAAATGGAGTTTTATAGAGCGGAAGCTAAAGAGCGTGGTTTTACAGTATCAGGAACTGCTGAGTTGCATTACAACAACGCCATTAAAACATCAGTAATTTATTGGGGTGGTACAAGTGTAGAGGCAGATACTTATTTGGCTAGAACTGATGTAGCTTATACTACTGCAACTGGCGGATGGAAGCAAAAAATAGGTTTTCAAAAATGGATTGCTTTATACAATCGCCCTTTTGAAGGTTGGTTAGAAGTGCGTAGATTAGATTTCCCTAAACTAACACTTCCTGTAAATCCTATTTCTGGATTTCCTAACCGATTGAAATATCCGTCAAATGAGCAACAACTAAATGGTTTAAATTACACTAGTGCTTCATCTAAAATTGGTGGAGACAAGAGTGAAACTAAATTATTCTGGGACATCTTTTAAAGAAAATTAATCTGTTAAGTCTATTTAATTTATAATAATTAGACTTAACAGATTTATTAAATAAAAAAACTATGAGAAAGTCGATACTTACATTATTCTTACTATCAACTACACTTTTGATTGCTCAAGACCGTTTAACAGGCAGAAATTTTGCTACACGATCTGAAGTAATTGGTCAACACGGTATGGTGGCATCCAGTCAACCACTAGCAACTCAAATAGGAATAGATATTCTAAAAAAGGGAGGTTCAGCAGTTGATGCAGCGATCGCTGTTAACGCTGCGTTAGGTTTAATGGAACCAACAGGTAGCGGAATAGGTGGTGATTTATTTGCAATTGTTTGGGATGCAAAAACTAAAAAACTGTACGGATTAAATGCTAGTGGACGTTCTCCAAAAGCACTTACCTTAGATTATTTCACTAAAAATAATATCACACACATTCCAGCTAGCGGACCTTTACCGGTATCGGTTCCAGGATGCGTTGACGGGTGGTTTGAATTGCATAAAAAATTTGGCAAAATTGCCATGAAGGATATTTTAAGTCCAACTATAAAATATGCAGAAGAAGGTTTTCCCACTACGGAGCTAATCGCTTATTATTTACAAGGTTCTATCAAAAGATATATGGGAATGTATCCAAATGTTAAGGAAACTTACACCGTTGATGGAAAGTTACCTCGAAAGGGAGATATAATTAAAAACCCATTTCTAGCCAATACTTATAAAAAAATTGCAGCAGGTGGAAGAGATGCATTTTATAAAGGAGACATCGCTAGAGAGAGTGCAAAGTTTATCCAAGAACAAGGTGGTTTTTTAGCTTATGAAGATTTTGCGGCTCATAAATCAGATTGGATTGAACCGGTTTCAACAAATTATAGAGGATATGATGTTTGGGAATTACCACCAAATGGTCAAGGGATAGCAACTTTGCAAATGTTGAATATTATTGAAGGATATGATTTTAGCAAAATTTCTTTCGGTAGTGCTGAACATTTACATATTGTAAATGAAGCTAAGAAACTAGTTTTTGAAGACAGAGCAAAATATTATGCAGATGCTGATTTCATGAAAGTTTCGGTCGCTGATTTATTATCAAAAGAGTACGCAAAAGAAAGAAGAGCTTTAATAAATCCAGATAAAGCTGGTGTATTCAAAGCTGGAAAAGAAAGTGATGGTGGTACCGTTTATTTAACCGTAGCGGATAAAGACGGCAATATGGTCTCTTTAATTCAAAGTAATTATAGAGGAATGGGATCTGGAATGGTTCCTCCTAAATTAGGATACATGTTGCAAAATAGAGGAGAGTGTTTTAACCTGACTACAGGGAATCCAAATTCTTACGCACCACAAAAAAGACCATTCCATACTATTATTCCAGGATTTGTTACAAAACAAGGAGTTCCATTTATGAGTTTTGGTGTGATGGGTGGTGATTTTCAACCACAAGGTCATCTGCAAGTATTGATGAATGTAATTGATTTTGGAATGAACCTTCAAGAAGCTGGAGATGCTCCTCGATTTGAACATGTCGGTTCCACTGACTTCACTGGCGAATTAGCTTTAGGAAAAGGAGAGATTTTAATTGAAAGTGGCTTTGATTTCGAATCTATAAAAACCTTGATTGGAAAAGGTCATAAAGTTGGATTTGGAGGATATTACGGAGGTTACCAAGCAATTATGTACGATCCTGTAAGGAAAGTATTTTTTGGAGCTTCGGAAAGTAGAAAGGATGGAGCTGCAGCTGGATATTAATTATCTGCATCATAATCATAGCAATACATGAAAGATTAAAACTCAAATAATATAAATGATGACCGATAAAAATATAGTAAAAGTACTCCTTTTCTTTTTTCTTGTTTTTGCTAGTAGCAACGCGCAAGAAAAATATCCTACACCAAAAGAAGGAGACTATAGAATTCAAAATTTCGAATTTAAAAGCGGAGAAAAAATGGAGAATTTAAAACTCCATTACACAACCTTAGGCAGTCCCACTAAAGACAAGAAAGGAAAGATAAATAATGCGGTATTAATCATGCACGGTACAACTGGAAGCGGAGCTAATTTTTTAAGTGATCAATTTGGAGGAAATTTATTTGGTAACGGCCAACTTCTTGATGCCACTAAATATTTTATTATCCTTACTGATGATATTGGTCATGGTAAGTCATCTAAACCGAGTGATGGTTTGAAAATGAAATTTCCAAAATACAATTACGATGATATGGTACTAGCTAATTATAAGCTGTTAACAGAACATTTAAAAGTAGACCACCTTCGATTAGTAATGGGAACATCTATGGGCGGAATGCACAGCTGGGTTTGGGGGTATACGTACCCAGATTTCATGGATGCAATAATGCCTTTAGCTAGTCTACCTGTTGAAATAGCTGGGAGAAATCGAATCCAGAGAAAAATGGCCATAAAGCTGATTGAAATGGATCCAGAATGGAAAGATGGTAATTATTTAGAACAACCTAAACAAGGTATGTCTGGCGCTATTCTCTCTCTAATGTTTATGACTAGTAGTCCATTGCAATGGCAAAAAAATGCTCCTACGCGAGAAACTGCAGAAGCAATGATGGAGAAAACATTAAATAGATACGCATCGATGCTTGATGCAAATGATTTAATTTATGCGTTCGATTCTTCTAGAGATTACAATCCGCAACCTCATCTATCGAAGATTAAAGCACCATTAGTTGCGATAAATTCAGCTGACGATCAAGTAAATCCACCAGAATTAGGATTGATGGAAAGAGAAATTAAAAATGTTAAGAATGGTACTTTTATATTATTACCTATCACAGACAAAACCTCTGGACATGGAACGCACTCTAATCCAAAAATTTGGGGAGCTTATTTAGAGCAGTTGCTTCAAGAATCAAAATAGTGAAGATCCTTTCTTTATTAAATATCAGAGTTTAGAAATTAAACTAAGAGGAACTTACTTTTCATGACTTTAAAGAGTTTTGAATTAGTAAAAAAAATACTGCAAAGTCAAAAAATGCAATAAAGTAAAGCCTTTCGCTTATTGACTTAACTCATGATTTTTTATTGAGGGAACTTTTACTAAAAGACTATCAGAAATGATAGTCTTTTTTTTTGCAGCAAAGGATTAGAAATCTGATTGCAACTCATCCTTATGTTATTTCAATAAACACAATTCTTTATTAATGGTTTATTCTAAAAAGACGTAAAGTAATTTTTACGTAATCTAAATTCTAAAAAGCTGAAGAAAAACCTAATACGCTAGCTCTCAAATAAATTTAGTTTTATTAATGGGTTTCGCCATAATTTCATTTACCTTAATTTAACTTCTTAACTGTAGCATCACCTCTACTTAACAAAATGGTCACAATTTGAATAATCTCCTTTAACTTGCTTACCATTTCTTCACTGTTTCTTTGTCAAAATAATTAAAAACAAGAAGCATGAAAATTAACTACCTGAAACAACTCGGAATTTTATCTATCGCTAGTTTAGCTGTTGTAAGTTGTCAAAATGATAACGACGAGAAAAAATCCAACTCTTTAATTGATTTTAACACCTCATCAATGCCCGCTTTAGTAGTTGCTAAAGAAGGGTTTGAAAATCTAAAAATAAGTTCATTAATTAGTAGTACAGATGTATTGTCTGAATCTCCTTCTTTCGTGTACGGAGCACAACCTGATGGCGCTGGATTTATGAAAGATCCTAATGGAGATGGATACATGATGATTACTAATCACGAAATACTGAAATCTGTTTCCAGAGTTTATTTCGATAAAACTTTAAAACCAATAAAAGGAGATTATATCGTTGATGGAATTGGTGGAATGACCAGATTATGTTCGGCTACTTTAGCTACTCCAGCAATCCACGGATTTGGACCTATATTTTTAACTGCAGGAGAAAGCGGTGAGGAAAGCATGGTTCATGGAATCGACCCTTTTAGCTTAAGCAGTCAAAAAAGTAGAAAGGACCGTGTTTTACCTGCTTTAGGAAAAGCTAGTATGGAAAATGCTGTACCGCTAACTAAAGCAGCTTACGCTGGAAAAACAGTAATTATTATTGGCGAAGACCAAGGATATTCGACAGGACACAATAGTGCTGGACAAGTAATAATGTATGTAAGTGAAGTTGTAGGAGATCTTAATAATGGAAAATTGTATGCATTAAAAAGAAATGACGGTGTACAAACCGAAACTACAATGACGGTAGGAAATTCATTTGATGTTTCTTTTGTGGAGATTCCAAATGCTAAAAACTTAACTGGAGCAGCAATAAATACAACAGTAAATAATTTAGGAGCGATTCGTTTTTCAAGAGTGGAAGATGTCGATTATAGAAAAGGTTCTGCTAAAAATAACCGTGAAATCTATTTCACAGCTACTGGTCAATCTAGCGGAAACAATCCTGTAGCAGGTTATACTATGTGGGGAAGAGTGTATAGATTAGTTCTAGACGACAAAAATCCTTTAATAGGAAAAATAGAATTAGTTGTTGAAGGCGATTCTACGCCAGGAACTGGTATCATAAACCCAGATAACATTTGTGTAACTGAGAATTATGTTTACATACAAGAAGATGGTGATTCTTACTATGCAGATGCAAAACACGATTCGTACATCTGGCAATATAACATTGCTACAAAAGCAAACAAACCTTGGATGACAATGAATCATAAAAGAGATGATGCTGTCTGGAACGCAACTTACAATCAATCTGGCACAACTAAATTAGGTAGTTGGGAATATGGTGCAATGGAAGATATCTCTGATGTGATAGGTGTTCCAAATACATTTATCTTAAACATTCACCCACATACTTGGCAAAAAGATGCTTTTAAAAATCCTGATGGAAGCGGTGTCAACACTAACAAAGAAGGTGGACAAACCGTACTTATTAGAAATGTTCAAAAATAATTTTAGAATTAATTTATTCCAAAGCAACCTACTACAGGTTGTTTTGGTTTATATAATAGCCTCATAATGAAATCTCTGTGTAACCACACCAAAAACATAATTCTTACTATTCTACTTGCTCTTGCTGTAACTATAGTAGGTTGTAAAAAAGAATATAAATCATTGACTGTACAACAATCATTGCTAACTGATGTTGAAAAATTAGAGCAAAAAATAAATGATTTTCAGGCAGTTGCAGAGCAAGAAACAGAACAAGAAAAACTACATCAAGCTTTTACTAATGCTCGAATGGCCTACAAAAAAATGGAATGGGCTGTAGAATATTTCTGTCCAGATCCCGCTCGCTTTATAAACGGACCAGCGCTTGACGAACTAGAAGTAGCTGAAAATAAATTTCTTCCTCCTAATGGATTCCAAGTAATTGAAGAACTGATTTATCCAAAATATGATCTACAAAACAAAGCTGATTTAGTTAGGGAAATAAAGATGATAAAGGCGAATCTGAATCAAGTGAGACAAACTTTTACCGTCATCACCATTTCTGATGATTATGTTTTAGATGCTTTAAAAATGCAAGTCAATAGAATACTGGCACTTGGAATTACTGGTTTTGATTCTCCTATTGCATTACAATCCATTCCAGAAACGGAGACGAGCTTAATTGCTTTAGGTAATTCAATTAGCATTTTGGAATACAAAGATGAAGTAAGTAAAAAATTAGTTGAATTATGTTCTGAAGCGGCGAAATACTGCCGAAGCAACTATGATTTTAATGCTTTTGAAAGAGTTCACTTTATCAAGAATTTTCTAAATCCTATTAGCAGTAATTTAATTGCTTTTCAACAAAAAAACAAAATTAAAGCTATTGATAAAAACAGCGTGGTCAATCCAAATGTTATAACAATTTTCGAAAAAGATGCTTTTGATGTCAATGCTTTTACTCCTTCAAAAGAATATAAATATACTCCCGAAAAAGTAGCTTTAGGTAAACAACTTTTTAATGATAATTCCTTTTCGAAAGAAAAGAGTAGAAGTTGCGCTTCCTGCCACAATCCAGAAATGGCATTTACAGATAATCTAAAAACAAACACCTCTTTAAAAGGTGGGAACTTGTCTCGCAACACACCAACTTTGACTTACGCATCTTTACAAAATGCTCAATTTTGGGATATGCGACAACTGGATTTAGAAAAACAAAGTAGCGATGTAATCCAGAATAAAGAAGAAATGCATGGCAATCTCTCTAGTATCGCTGCATTTTTAAGCAAAGACGAAGCGTACAACAAGTTATTTATGAACGCATTTCCAAAATCAAAAAAAGTTGAAGAGTGGCACGTGCAAAATGCTCTTGCAAGTTACGTTCGATCTTTAAACGCTTTCGATAGTAAATTTGATACTTACATGCGTGGCGAATCGAATGATTTTACAACTCAAGAAAAACTAGGTTTTAATGTTTTTGCAGGTAAAGGAAAATGCGCAACCTGTCATTTCATTCCGCTTTTTAATGGTACAGTTCCGCCAAAATTTAATAAAACAGAACATGAGATTATTGGAACTCCAGAGCATAAAAACAATTTAAAAATAAGTTCTGATATGGGAAGGTATGTACAACATGAAATGCCGCAGCTCAAAAACGCTTTCAAAACACCAACTCTAAGAAATGTAGCGTTAACAGCGCCTTACATGCACAATGGAGTTTTTTCTACCTTAGAGGAAGTTATTGATTTTTACAACAAAGGTGGAGGAGTTGGATCTGGAATAACCGTTGAAAACCAAACTTTACCATCAGATGAATTGAATCTTTCTCAAAAAGAGATAAAAGCACTTATTGCCTTTATGAATACCTTAACGGATCAGAAATACCTTGATTAATATATAAGTGAAATTTTTTGTTTTGATTAGTGGTTGCTTCTCTTATTCATTTGAGAAGTTTTTTTAGAGACTGTCCAAAATGGATAGTCTCTTTTTTTTGTATAAAAAGCTTAATTTTCACCTTAACTTTTTAAATTCTATCACATAAAGTTTTAAAAAAATCTTTACTCAATCCAATTCGTTAATTCGAACTAAAAATTGCAAGAGAATCTTCTTTTTAATTTGTCTTTTACTATCTTTAAAACTGTTTTATATTCTAAATATTAGTAAAAGCACCATTATGAAAAAAATTATAATCCCTTACCTTTTTCTTTTTTCTGCACTTTCTATAAGTTGTGAAGCACAGGTAAAACAAAATGATGTACCATTAAAAGAAGATTCAAAAAACTACAAATTAGAAACCGTAGCTGGGTCAGGAGATATTTCAATTCCTTGGGGAATGGTGTGGTTACCGGACGGAACAATGGTGGTAACTGAAAAAAGTGGAGCACTTTACCATATTAAAAACGGAACAAAATTAGAGATTAAAAACGTCCCAAAAGTCTATACTCGTGGTCAAGGCGGATTATTAGACATTGCTTTACATCCCAATTATAATAAAAATGGCTGGATTTATATGACTTTTGCTTCTGATGAAGGAGAAGGCACAGGTGGACATACAAAACTCATTCGCGCAAAATTATTGGACGGAAGTCTAACTCAAGTGGAATCTCTTTATAAAGCAACGCCCAATACTACTAAGGGACAACATTTTGGATCCCGAATCGTATTTGACAACGATGGATATCTGTATTTTTCAGTGGGAGAAAGAGGCGACCACTTTGTAAATCCACAAGATATTAAACGCGATGGTGGAAAGATATACCGATTAAATGATGACGGAACAATCCCGAAAGACAATCCTTTTGTAGGTCAAGCTGGAGCGAAGGAAGCTGTTTTTACTTATGGAAATAGAAACCCACAAGGAATGGCGAAAAATCCATTAACAGGAGCAATTTGGGCACACGAGCACGGTCCAAAAGGTGGTGACGAAATCAATATTATAAAAAAAGGAGCTAATTATGGCTGGCCAATAGTTACCTACGGAATTGATTATGATGGAACAACGATTAGTGAAGAAAATGAAAAACCAGGAATTGAAAAACCTATTTATTACTGGCTCCCTTCTATCGCGCCAAGTGGAATGGCATTTGTAACTAGCGATAAATATCCAGACTGGAACGGACATTTACTGGTAGGTTCCTTAAAATTTGAATATCTCGAATTAGTAAAACTAAAAGGAAATGAAGTCATTGGTAGACAAAAAATAGCTGCTGGAGTTGGCCGTGTTAGAAACGTTGCTCAAGGTCCAGACGGATACATTTATATAGGAGTAGAAGGAAAAGGAATTTTAAAAATTATACCAAATTAAATTATGCTTGCAACACAATTATTATTAGGATTTGGAATATTATTGTTAGGAAATCTGAGTTTAGAAAATGCTCGCTTGCAGGATAATTATATAGCTTTCAATTCAGAAACAGCAGTTATTACAGCACTTCAAAACCCTGGAAAAGAGATTTACGCTGATTTTTGCATTCAGTGTCATGGTGCTAATGGAAAAGGAGATGTTGCTGGAAATCCTCCCCTAGCTGGCTCTGACTGGCTGACTACTAAAAGAAATGAAAGTATTGCAGCAGTTAAATTTGGATTAAGTGGAGCAATCACTGTTAATAAGACAAAGTATGACAAAAACATGCCTGCCATGGGGCTTTCTAATGAAGAAGTCGCTGATGTACTGAATTATGCGATGACTTCTTGGGGAAATAAACAAACCAAAGTTGTAAGCCTAAAAGAAGTGGAAGCTATTGCAAAAAAATAATTTTGAAGCGATTTAAAATAGGTAGGTTATAGAAAATCCTCCGTAGTAATTTACTGGATTTCCAGGATAAAAATACCTTGGCAAAGCAGTACCAAAACCAACAGCATTAGGTAAAATATTGGCAGCATATTTAGCGTTCAAGACATTATTAACGCCTGCGTTTATTTCCGTTTTGAGAATCTTTAGAATTGTAAAAGCATAAGTGGTTTTGATGTTAAGCAATGAATACCCTTTGCCGTATTTAGTATTAGAATCATTCAAAGGAATTTTATCCATAATTAAGTAAGAAGTGTTTAAGCTAAAACCATTACTTGTGTTAACATCTAATCCAAAATTAAATTGGTTTTCAGGCACGCCCGTCAATTGATTTCCTGAATAATCTACATCGTTATCTTTAAATTCCTTGAATTTAAAATTATTCACTGCTCCACAAATGTAAGGTGTGATTTGGAAATACTTACCATTCAAAAATTTATAATTTAGCGAAAATTCCATTCCACTATGCGAACTACTTCCTGCATTAATACCCACGTATTGATCATTAGCGGTGCGTCTTGCTACTAACAGATTTGTAATTTGGGTACTATAAAAAGTCAATTCAGTGTATAACTTATTTTGAAGCCAATTTCCCTTGAAACCTATTTCGTAGTTTACTCCCACTTCTGGTTTCAAATCCGTGTTTATCTGACCTTCGGGAGTTAGCGTTTCTGAAACTGCAGGAACCGAAAATCCTTTACTAATTGAGGTAAATATATTTTTTCCATTACTGACTTTGTATGACAATCCAACTCTTGGCGACCATACATTTCCAAAAGTAAAAGGTGCATTTTTAACTTCAATGTTTATATCGAAAGTGTCTCTTAAAGAATATTTGGTTTTGTTAAACGCTAAACCTGTTTCTAGATGAAGTTTTTCGGTGAGCCAAATTTCCATTTGTAAAAAGTAGTTACTATACTTTCGATCTTGCTCAATTGCACTAAACTCCTCCCCTTTTATACTTCCTTTCCCCGGCTGTGATTGATACAAGTTTTTAAAGAGAGAAAATTCGTAATTCTCTTTGAGCAATTCTGTTCCAAAGCTTAGTTCGAAAGGTAGAGAGAATAATTGCGTTGCATAATTCACATTTGAACGAAATCCTATTGTACTTGTATTATCTTCTAAAATATCAAATGGTCTTGGTTCATAAGCCTCTTTAAAATTAGAAAAAACACTAGTTTGTAAGGACCATTTATCTGAAAATCGATGATCATATCCCAGTCCTATCATCACTTTATCGTAGGATTCAAATCCTTGAGCAGCTTGCCACGTACTGGCGGCTTTCTCTGGATTATTATTTAAATCTGTTTCATTAATAGAGCTTGGAATAAAAGCTTTCAAGCGTGTAAAAGTTCCTAAAAATGATAGATTACCGTTTACATTTATTTTTTGTTTGCCGTGAAGAGTAAAAGATTTCCTTTTGTAGGCGCTATTGGTTCTAAATCCATCACTCTCTAAATCATTGTAACTCGCATATAAATTAGTTTTGGTATCACTAAACCCTGCAGAGAGCCTTTGTTGCAATAATCCAAAACTTCCAAATGTAGTTGTTGCCTTTCCAAAAGATTCTGACAAAGCTGTCTCTTTAGAAAACAAATGAATTACTCCTCCTAATCCAGAACCAAAACTAGTGGCATTTGGGCCCTTTATAATTTCTATTTTTTCGATAGATGCTACTTCAATATCTTCAATAGTAGTCTCGCCTTCGCCCGAAGTGAGTGGAATTCCATCAAAATAAGCTTTTATCTTATTTGTACCATATTGAGAACGCGCGCCAATTCCACGAATCGTAATCCTATTAGTATTTAAAGCTCCTTGTTGCATTGTAACGCCCGGGATTTTATTAAAAATGGGAGTTAACACAATTCCGTCGCTTTTATTAATATCGGCAGTTGTGATGACAGCTATCGAAGAAGCTGCATTTTGAAGTTGTTGCTTAATAGGTGACCCTTTTAAAGTGATTGCTTCAAGCGCTATGGTATCTTTTTTTACCTGTCCATAAACAGAACTAATACTGATAAAAAAGGCTAGATTGACAAAAATAATTTTAAACAAGCTTTCGAATATTTGAAGTGAAAAAAATAACTATAAAGTTAGCTTTTTCTTTCCATTTTAAAAGTAAACTATAGCTTTGAATACTTTAAAATCATGAGTTACTACGATTATATGTCGCATCGGAAATAAGGTTTCTATTTTTAAAATAATAATGTCTTTTATTAATCCTTAAATTATATAAAAAATAGTACTTTGAGACATAATTTTATTAGATTAGTCGCGCTGTAAAAAACATATCTTTGCTCTGTGATTCAGAATAAAAAGTATCTTTAAAACTGTAATTCCTTTTCCAATTAATAGAACATTTAACTACTATGAAAAAATCAACAATTGCGTTCATTGCACTTCCTTTATTGCTGTTAGGCACCATCGCTTGTAATCGCAGCAAAGCGGCAGATACGGATAACAGTACAGTTAAATCAGAGGCCGTAAAAAAGGATTCAATTGAGGAGAAAAAAGTACTTACGATAGATACGCTCGACTACAATAAAAGAATGGTAGCAATGAGTAACAGCGATACAACAGGAAGATGGCCAGTAAAAGCGCCATATCCTTTGCCGGGCGCTATATTGCCTTACAACAGAATTATTGCGTATTACGGTAATTTATATTCTACAAGAATGGGCATTTTAGGTGAAATTCCTAGAAAAGAAATGCTTGAAAAACTACAAGGTGAAGTGGCTAAATGGCAAGCTGCAGAACCCACTGTTAAAGCGATTCCTGCTCTACATTATATTGCTGTAACCGCTCAAGGTGCTCCAGGGAAAGATAATATGCACCGCATGAGAATGCCTTTTAAACAAATTGATACCATTATTAAATGGGCTAAACCAATTGACGCCTTAGTTTTTGTTGATATTCAGGTAGGACACAGCAGCGTGAAAGCAGAAGTAAACCAATTAGTAGATTATCTTTCTATGCCTAACGTACACTTGGGAATTGATCCTGAATTTTCTATGAAAGGTGGTGAACGTCCAGGAACTAAAATTGGACATTTTACAGCAGCAGATATTAATGATGCTATTGATATTCTTGCGGACATCGTTCGAAAAAATAACTTAACTCCCAAAATACTTGTTGTACATCGTTTTACACAAGGAATGGTAAAAAACTATAAAGACATAAAAATTGTTCCTGAAGTTCAGGTCGTAATGGATATGGATGGTTTTGGTAGCAAAGTACTTAAGAAATCTACCTATTTGCGCTACATATATAGGGAACCAGTACACTTCACTGGCTTTAAATTATTTTATAAAAATGATAATAAGAACGATTGGTCGATGTACACTCCAGAGGAATTAGTCAAATTCACCCCGAAACCAATGTACATCCAATATCAATAATTAAATATTTGCATTATGAAAAATAGTATTATTGTAGTTTTCTTAGGGCTCTTCTTATTAGTGGGATGTCAGTCAGAAACTCGTAAAACAAAAACCGAAACCGAAACAGCAATTGACGGCGATACGATTACTGTTAAGAAAGTAGAAGCTAAAAACGTAATGGCAGATGCCGCAAAAATTCTTTCCAAAAAAGAAGTGCCTATTTTATGTTACCATAATATTAGAGAATTTAGCAATACTGCAAGCGCTGTTATGAAAACAAATACGGTGAAACCAGCTGCTTTTGCTGCGCAAATGAAAGCGCTAGCTGATGCTGGTTATCAGACGATTTTGCCAGAGCAACTTTATGATTATTTAGTTTACGATGGCCCCATTCCTGCAAAACCTATAATGATCACATTTGACGACACTAGAATAGATCAATTTACTATTGGTGAAGTCGAAATGAAAAAGTACGGTTTCAAGGGAGTGTTTTTTATAATGACAGTTGCTATAAATCGTCCCGGTTACATGAGTAAAGAGCAAATAAAAACGCTTTCTGATGACGGTCATGTTATCGCTTCACATACTTGGGATCACCACATGGTTACTAAATATGCTGGCGAAGATTGGAATACACAATTTGTTAAACCTAAAGCAAAACTAGAGGAGATCATTGGAAAACCAGTAACAGACTTTGCTTACCCTTTCGGATTGTGGAATACAACAGCAATTCCTGAATTAAAAAAGAGCGGGCATAAAATGGCGTATATTTTGTCGACTAAAAGGGATTCAATTGATCCTCTTCATACTATTAGACGTATTATAATATCAGGAACATCATCACCTGAAGGAATGATAAAATCTATAGAATCATCGTTTAAGTAAACACATCTCTTCTGCGGCTTCCAAATTACAAAATTACTTAGAGAAAATTTTCAAATACTGCTTCGCTAATATTATAATATATTGATTAAAGCGTCATCAAAAAAGAATTTGTACATTAAGCCTTGAATTACGCATAACTTTTTAATAACATTAAGTTAACATGCAAACAGAATTCTTAAAGGACTTTTGTACAAAATTAAACTTTGATTTAAATGGAGCAGATTTATGTAATAATGTTGCTAGTTTTGGGCGTCTTAGCCGTTATAGATTTGGTCGTAGGAGTCAGTAATGACGCAGTAAACTTCTTAAATTCTGCGGTAGGTTCAAAAGCTGTTTCATTCAAAACTACCATGATTGTAGCAAGTCTTGGAGTGCTCGTTGGAGCAATGTTTTCAAGCGGAATGATGGAGATTGCTAGAAGCGGAATTTTTGTTCCTAGCATGTTTAGTTTCAACGATGTTATGATTATCTTCTTGGCAGTAATGATATCTGACATTCTATTACTGGATGTTTTTAACTCTTTAGGATTACCAACATCAACTACAGTTTCTATTATTTTTGAATTATTAGGAGCAGCAGTCTGTTTAGCTTTATATAAAATCTACACTTCTGATGAGACTTTAGACCATTTAGGAATGTATATCAATACTAAAAAAGCATCCACAATTGTTTACAGTATTTTACTCTCTGTGATATTATCTTTCTCACTAGGTAGTTTTATTCAATACATTTCAAGACTTATTTTCACGTTCCATTACGAGAAAAAATTAAAATACTTTGGTGCAATTTTCGGAGGAGTAGCAATTTCAGCAATTTCGTTCTTTATATTAATAAAAGGTTTAAAAGGTGTTTCATTTATTTCTGCAACACAATTTGATTGGATTGATAAACATCAGTTTTTAATTTTAGGAATTCTTTTTGTTTTCTTCCTTGTGCTTTCGCAAATATTAATAAGCTTTTTCAAAGTCAATATTTTACGTGTTATTATCCTTATTGGAACTTTTGCATTAGCATTAGCATTCGCAGGAAATGATTTAGTAAACTTTATTGGAGTTCCAATTGCTGCCTTTAATTCGTATCAAATTTTTCAAGGAAGTGGCGTTTCTGGTGACGAGTTTATGATGGGTGCTTTAGCAAATGATGATATTGTCGCTCCATTTTATTTCTTGATGTTTGCTGGTGTTGTAATGGTAGTTACTTTATGGACTTCGAAAAAGGCAAAAAGTGTTATTGAAACTGGCGTAAATTTATCGAGACAAGGTGATGGAGACGAAAAATTCACACCTAATACTGCTTCTAGAGTTATCGTTCGAATGGGAGTTTATGTAGGTCAAGCCATTAATATTTTTTTACCAAAAAAATTACAAATTAAAATCGACAGCCGATTTATCAATGTAGAGAAATCAAAGAAAAAGTCTGAAGATGAACCTGCTTTTGATATGGTAAGAGCATCTGTGAATTTAATGGTTGCTAGTATTTTAATTTCAATTGGTACCTCTCTTAAATTACCACTTTCTACAACTTATGTTACGTTCATGGTTGCAATGGGAACGTCGTTTGCTGATAGAGCTTGGGATAGAGAAAGTGCTGTTTACAGAATAGCAGGTGTTTTTAAAGTGATTGGTGGATGGTTTTTTACAGCAATAATTGCTTTTGTACTAGCTTTTATAATGGCTTATATTTTAAAAGTAGGCGAAATTTTTGCTTTCGTAGGATTGTTGCTTTTACTAGGAATCATACTATATAAAAGTTCTAGAAAACACAAGCAAAAGATCAAAATTGAGGAGGAAATTAAAAGCCTACGTAAAGAAGATATTGCTACTGTACACGAAATGATAACGGAGAGCTCTGCTCAAATTTCAAAAGTTTTCCGTAAAACTAGTGCATTGTACTCTAATGTCATAGACAACTTAAGTTTGCAAGATTTAGCAAAATTAAAAGACAATAAAAAAGACCAAAAGAAGCTGGAAAAAGAGATTGACGAATTAAAAAGCAATGTTTTTTATCTAATAAAAAATCTTGATGATACATCAGTAGATGCAAGTAAATTCTATATATTAATTTTAGGCTATTTGCAAGATATGGTTCAGTCTATTGATTTTATAACCTCTACAAGTTATTCACACGTTAATAATAACCACAAGCATTTAAAGTTTAACCAAATTAGAGATTTAAAAACAATTGATAGACAACTTCAAAATTTATTACAACTATTAGAAGATAGTTTTAAAACTGAAGATTTCTATAAAATTGATCTTATTCTAAATGACAAACAAATATTGCTTGATACCGTTTCTGAATTAATTACAAAGCAAATTAAGAGAATTCGAACAACTGAAACGAGCGCAAAGAATAGTAAGTTATACTTTGCTTTATTACTTGAAACAAATGATCTAGTGAAGTCGCTGATGGGACTATTAGAGTTGTTTAAAGAGTTCAACAAGCTCAACAAATAAAAGATTAAGTATCGAGTGATAAAGGAGCTGTAATAAGTACGTATTATCTTCTACAAAACTTTTAGGTTAATTATTCAGCATGATGTTCAATGAATTTAATGGTTGTGAAAATGCAGCTCTTTTTTGATTGGGTTTGTTGTTTTAAATCGAATCAAATTGTCAATTAAAATCATGCGGTTGAGATTGTTCCTGAGTAACAATAATGGATTAAATTTAGCTTTCATTCTAGAGTTTGTTATCTGTCACTCTTACTTTGGAAGCGTTTATAACGTGATTGATATAGCAGTTCTTTGATAGGATAACTTATTAGACTAAAAAACACTAAATAAAAAAAAGCACTATTGAATTCCTCAGAATTCGATAGTGCTTTTTCATTTAAAATAAGAGTGGATTTATCTTCTAGATAACCAACCTTCAGGATCGTTATAACTTGTGTTTTGAAGAATTAAAAACTTAATAATTGTTTTTCCTGTCTCCCCATTAGTTCGAACAGTTCCTATACTTTGTTTGATTCCTACTTTATCTCCTTTACTTACACTCACAGAACTCAAGTTTTGATATACTGTAAAGTAATCTCCGTGCTGAATCATTACTGCTTTATTCACCGGCGATAGAATGATAACGCTAGTTACTTCACCACCAAATACGGCTCTTGCAGTTGCTCCCTTATCAGTTGTAATTTCGACACCACTGTTGTGTACCGTAATCGTATTGAATAATGGATGCGTTTGGTTTCCATATCCTAATGAAACATATCCCTTTTCTACTGGATAAGGTAATCTTCCTTTATTTGATCTAAAATTATCCGCAATAATTTTTGCCTCTGGAGTCAATTCAATTTTAGAAGAAGACACAGCCGCTTTTGAAACCGGAGCGCTAGGATTAGCTTTTGCTTTTTCTAATGCCGCTTTTCTGTTGGCTGCAGCAATAGCTTCCCGAATTAATTTATTAATTTGTCTATCGATGGTGCGATATTCTTGTTGCTTTTTACCAATTTCTCGAGAGATTTTAGTTTTATCTTTCTTAAGAACATTTACTAATTTTTGCTGCTCTTGTTTTTCTTTTTCTAATGAAATACGTTCTTTTTGATTCTCAGCAATTAATTTTTGTTTTGCCGTTTTTTGAACATCTAACTTTGCATTAAAGTCAGTTAGTTTGTTAGATTTTGTTTTAATCTCCTCCCCTTGCATCTTTCTATAACCAGTATACTGCTTCATATACTGCGCTCTTTTATACGCTTGTAAAAAACTTTCAGAAGACAGTAAAAACATTGCTCTACTTTGCTCAGATCTACTCTTGTATGATTTTACGATCATTTTTGAATAATCCTCTTTCAGTTCCGCTAGTTCCTTTTTAAGTTTATTGATTTGAACTTGATTAATATACATATCATTACTCAGCAATTTTGTTTGCTTTTCTGTCGTGTTAATTAAATTTTCTTTTAGCTTAATTTTCGTGCTTTGAATGACAACTATATTAACAGCTGATTTTTCTTTTTGCTTTACACTTTGCAATAATTTTTCATTTTCACGAATTTCTTTTTGGATTTGAGCTTTGCGTTGTTCTAATTTTTCTTGCTGAGAATCTTGACTCCATAGTAATGAAGTCATACAAATAAAAATTAGGCTTAGGAGAAATTTTGGCATATTGAAAAAATATTTTTGCAAATTTACTTAATTATAATTCTTTTGTACCCTTTTGGAACACTATAAGGAAAAGAAAGTTCTTCATTAAACGATACTGAGTTGTATTCTAGATTAATTTCAGTATTTCCTTTCTTCTGTATTGTATTGATTAAAATTTTTGACGGTAAAACTGCTTGATCATAAACCTTACTATCTGCGTAAGCGACTTTTATCATGCGCTCCTCTGCAGTTTGAGTTATTTCTTGTTTCTCTACTAAAAATCTATTAGCATCTAAAAAGAATGACTTTTTCGTGTTTTTATTAGAAGCATCATCTAACTTATACGTTTGCTCTAGCAATGATTCTAAGTATTTACCTTTAGTCAAATCATCGATAGCCTCTCCTAGTAACATATTTTGAATCTTTCCATAATCTAAATCAGTTCCTAACCACTGGCTCAAACTACTAAAATCTCCTTCAAAATATTTACCACCTATCTTCTCGTAATAATTTACTGCTGTAGGGGTAATCAATGCTTTAGCCATCGTTATTCCTAAAAAACGAATACTCACTAAAATTTGCTCGTCTTTTTTTATTTTTATTTCTGCAGTTACATTTTGTGTTTGCTTATCATCTGCATAACGTGCATTAGACTTAATATATAATGTCGAAAACTGAATTTTATTGTCGTAATGCTTTTCTATTATTTTTTTGGCTGACATGTAATTAGCCTGCTTCACAGGCTCATTACTTGCTGAAACTGCAATCGCTTTTGTTTTACACGACATAAAAGTCAGTGAAGTTGCTATACAAAGAACTAGTACTCTAACTGTTCCTTTTATTACTTTATTTTTAATCATTTTTTTTCTTTTAATAATTGATTGGCTTTAGAGAAGAACTCATCTTTTTTCTTAAAATCTCCTAACCCATTATAGGCTTCTCCTAATTGAATATTGAAATTTATTTCCAATTCCTTATTCTCTACTACATAATCCATGCCCATTTCCAATAGATCTTTGGCTTTTTTATATTCCCTTAATTGATTTTTAGCCAATCCAGCATAATAGTAAAACTGCGGTTGTGTTGGGAAAGTCTCCAACATTTCCTCAGATTTTTTTGCTAACACACTAAACTCTTTCATCTCAGTGTACGCCTGCAGCAAAAGCAAATTAGTTTCAACCGCTTCATCCGATCTCGTATTTAACGACTTTTCATAATATTTTACGGCCTTTTCAAATTGCTTCTTAGCATGAAAAAACTTCCCTAACTCTTTTGCTACATTAACTGACTTATCATTGTCAAAGTAGCTAACAGCTTTCTCTAAATCTGTTGCATATTGAGGGTTTTTATCTGAAAAAATTAAAAACTCATTCAAGATTCGGTGTTTTATCTTAGAATCAATTTTCGAACTAGCGAGAACAATGTTCATCGCATTGATTGCTTTAGGACCGTCATTAACATCTATATAACTTTTAAACAAACTAACTTGTGCCCACTCTGAATTCGGAATTGCTTTTTCTAATTTTTTAACGACTTCAAATGCTTTTGATTCTTCGTTATTTTTAGAATACAAGAATATGAGATTGAGATAATTTGACTCTTCAGTAGGATATTTATCAATCTGTGAAATCAAGTTTATCACTTCAATATTTTGAAATTTTCCTTGAGACAGAATTTGGTTTTTATATATTTCTCTTCGATCTGTTTTACCAATTGTTTCCTCTAGTTCTTGTATTAACACTAATGCTTTTTCAAATTGGTTTGTTGCCATATAAAGTGAAGTTAAATCCTCCTTATACTTTGCATCAAATTCAATCAATTTATTAATTACAATAATTCCTTGATTATAATTTTTTGTCTCATAAGTCACATCGTACATCCCAATCCAAAACCACTTATTCTTTGGATCAATTTTAGCAGACGTTTCAAATGAAGAATAAGCGTTTTTATACTCTTTTAATGCTAAATAATTTTTTCCTAGTTCGAAATATACTGTTGCATCATTGGGTTTGATTTTTTTTGCTTTATCCAACGCAGCAATTGCTTTATCGTAATTCTCAATTCCTTTTTGAAGCAATGATTCATAAAAAAGTTCCTGAAATTGATCCGTGTCTAACTTTATTTCTTCTGGCTCTGTTTGTGCCCACAGCAAAGCTGAGTTGCTTTGCAAAACCAAAAATAAAATTAATATAAAGGATCGTTTTTTCATTAGTACTTTTCCAATTCTTCAGTTAAAGGTTTTATTATCCTTATTCTAAAACAGAATAATCTCCAATGCTTACTGCGGTGAAATTACCGTCAAAAGCAGCATGATTTCCAATCATTGCATTATCTAAAGAAGCATTTTTTATATGGGAATGCGTTTGAACTAAACTATTTTTAATGGTACTATTTTGTACATGGCAACCATCACCTAATGAAACATTGGGTCCAACCGTAGCATTAATTAAAATCACATTTTTACCAATATAACAAGGTGCAATAATTGTTGAATTTTCAGTTTTTACATCATAATCAACAAGATGTTCACCGTCATTATGCAAGAATCCTAACATTCTAGAATTAGTTTCTACAGTTACGTTTTTATTACCGCAATCCATCCATTCCGCTACTTTTCCCGGGACAAATTTCATTCCTTTGGCCATCATTTGCTTGATACCATCGTTGATTTGGTATTCACCACCGTGAATAATATTGTTGTCAAGCACTAACTGCAATTCATTCTTTAACACAGCAATGTCCTTGAAATAATAAATTCCTATCACAGCAAGATCAGAAACGAATTCAGTTGGTTTTTCAACTAATTCTACGATCTCATTTGCTTCATTTAATTTCACTACACCAAAAGCTTCTGGCTGATCCACTTGTTTCACCCAAATAACACTATCTGCATCTTTATCTAAATCAAAGTCAGCTCTAATTAGCGTATCTGCGTAAGCGATAACTGCTGGTCCGCTCAAAGAATCTTTAGCACACATAATAGCGTGACCGGTTCCTAAAGCTTCATTTTGATAATAAATAGTTCCTTTAGCACCTAATTTAGTGGCAATAGCGATTAATTCCTCCTCTACTTTTTTGCCAAAACTTTCGTGAATAATAAAAGCTACTTCCTCTATGTCTTGTTGTAAAACACCAGCGATGTCTTCGACTAAACGGTGTACGATTGGTTTTCCTGCAATAGGAATTAATGGTTTAGGAATGGTTAAAGTATGTGGACGAAGGCGTGATCCACGACCCGCCATAGGAACGATTATTTTCATGTTATTTTTTTATTAAACGCAAAATTCACGAAGGTTTTTCGCAAATTTAACGAAGGTTTTTATTATTATTTTTAGCCACAAATTAAACTAATTTCCGTGGATTTTTATTTTATTGCGAGGAGTTGCAAGGCACAAAGCAATGCAATCTCATACTTAAGTTGATACTTTTCTTTTTTATAATACTTCGACTGAATACTATATACTGAACACTGATCACTACTTCACTCCCGTACTACCAAAACCGCCTTCTCCTCTCGAAGTTTCTGTTAGTTCTTGTACTTCAATCCAGTTGGCGCGTTCGTGTTTAGCAATAATCATTTGTGCGATGCGTTCTCCGTTTTGAATTACGAAATCATCATTTGATAAATTTACTAAAATCACTCCAATTTCGCCACGGTAATCCGCATCTATTGTTCCTGGTGAATTGAGCACCGTAATTCCGTTTTTTGCAGCAAGTCCACTTCTAGGACGTACTTGTGCTTCATAACCTATAGGTAAAGCTATAAAAAGACCTGTTTTTATAATTGCTCTTCCTAACGGCTTTAAGGTTACGGACTCGGTAATATTAGCTCTTAAATCCATTCCTGCTGAAGCTATAGTTTCATAGTTAGGCAAAGCGTGAGCCGATTTGTTTATAATGTCTATTGTCATTTTATATTTTTTATCAAAATTGAAGCGAAATTTTAAAAGTTATATGTTCTCTCAGATATAGATTCTAGCCGTGATGGAAGTGGAAAGCCTTTTTTTATAAAATTATATTTTTACTTGTGCAAAAAGAGCGACTGCAAGAAGCTCCTTTTTGCACTTAGAAAAAAATGATTTAAGGAAAAAGCTTGAAACATACAGCGCGATTAGCTCATAGAACTAAATATTTAACTTGGTTTTCTTTTCAAAATTTTAGTTAATAAATCTTTTTCGTTGTGGTAAATGAAATACATAAATAATAGTAATAGCGGGATTCCGACGAAATAATTTTCTCGAAAGCCATAAAATGAAATCACTGAGAATCCGATGGAAACTAGCATATAAATTGAAATTTTATTCATGTCGTAAGGAATAGGATAATATTTATTTCCAAAATAGTACGAAATTCCCATCATGCTTCCATACGCCGCGATAGTTGCAATAGCAGAACCGTAATAACTCATAGATGGGATCAGCAAATAATTTAGCGCTAATGTTATGATGGCTCCCACAATTGAAATATAAGCACCATAATGCGTTTTATCGATGAGTTTGTACCAAACGGAGAGATTGGTGTAAATTCCTAAGAAAAAATTAGCTAAAATTATCAGCGGAACAACCTTCATCGCTTCCCAATACGACTCGTCTTGAATCATTATTATTTTTAGAATATCAGCAAAAACAATAACTGAAAGTAAAATAAAGGATCCAAAAATGACAAAATATTTAGTAATTGTGGCGTAGGTTTGAGGTGCATTTTCATTTGAAGCATGACTAAAAAAGAAGGGTTCAATTCCTAATGTATACGCAGTACGGTACAAAACCATAAACAATCCAAGTTTATAACAGGCGGAATAAACGCCAACCTCTGAAACGGCAATGTCAGCTGGTAATAGATAGCCAAGTAAAATTTTATCAAATTGCTCGTTGATGGCAAATGCGATTCCGGCAATCATTATAGGCATTCCGTATTTTATCATTTGTTTCCAAAGCTTATAATCAAATTGCCATTTAAGCTTGAAATAATTAGGAGATAAGACTAGGAACGTAAGTAAACTTGCTACAATATTAGACACAAAAATATATCCTATTTGGAAATCTTCGAGGTATAAATTGCTCAGTAAATAATTTGGATTTGACTTTGATAAAGCGGGAAGCCAGATTAAGAAGAAAAGATTTAAAAATAAATTTACAGCTACGTTGCCTATTTTTACAACCGCATATCTTATGGGCTGCTGGTTGACTCTTAACTTAGAGAAAGGCACAATTACTAATGCGTCTAAAACCAAAATCCAAATCGTGTATGTGATGAACTGCACATCAATTCCAGACCATTTTGCTATAGTATTTTGCGATAGCAAGGACAAAATTAAAAATATGAAAGAGGTCCAAAAAATAGAAACTGAAGTAGTTTCAACAACGGCATTTTTATTGCTTTCCTTATTGTAAAATCTAAAAAAGGCAGTCTCCATTCCATAAGCAAGTATGACATTAAAAAAAATCATTCCAGCAAATATGATAGAGATTTTTCCGTACTCCTCTTTTGGAAGTTCGTTTGTATATAATGGCACCAATAAAAAACTGAACATCCGCGGAATCACAGTAGCTAATCCATAGATCGCGGTTTGTTTAAATAGATTTTTATATAATCCCAAAATGGTATGTTAATTAAATTAAAGGAACAAAAATAACCAATTCTTTCATTTAATCATCTGAAGTACCAAATTGTTTTAGAACTGTTGAATTGTGGAATAAAATAAAAAACTATCGGACTAGTCTTTCATTTACGTTTGTAATTTTGAAGTAATATTTTCGGTTTTTTTTCGAATATTGTACTACTGCTTCATTTGATTTTAAAACAAATTTTGACTTTTTTACTGAAGGAGCTTTATTTCCATACTCTTTACTAGCATTACCATCTAAAATCAAATCGGTGTTTTTACTTTTATTATTAAACTGTGCTCGAAATGTATTTTTCGAAATCGATTCAAAGACTGCCGTCTTATCATTGAAATGTACTTCTTCTAATTGCAGTTTGCTATTGAGCTGCTCTTTTAAATCTATAAAAAAATAAGTTTTACCATCTTCTTTATTTGTTTGATAATAAGCGGCTATTATTTCTTGTGGAAATTCCGACTGGAATTCTTGTTTACTAGCGCAAAAAGTAACGCTCAATGCGATTATAAGGATCGAAATAATTCTAATAACTGTTTTCATAATAAATGATTTAACTTAATCCGTCTTCGTTTAAAATCTTGAGAAAATGGAATCCCTTTGGTACATATCCTTGATTATAATAAAATCGATGTGCTGTGAAATTTCCTGTAAAAGCATCAAGTACAATCATCGTGCAATCTGTTTCTTTGGCTTTCTTATCGATATAGTCTGTCATCATCTTACCAATTCCTTTCATTCTGTGATCTGGATGGACAATAAAATTATCGATTTCTAAGTACTTACCGGACCAAAGTTTTGTTCCAGACCATAATCCTGAAATTCCAACACATATATCACCTTCAAAGACAACTACTTGAGTGTAATTATGCGGAATCATCTCGCTTAAATAGGATTTATATTTCTCTAGAGTAAACTTAATATAGAGATGTTGCATCACTTCAAATTGCGCGATCATCTCGTCCATAGTGCTCAGTTCTCTTATTTCTAATCTCATTTTTTGCTTGTTAATTGCTTTTGTAAAAATAAACAAATCAATAGTAATACCAGTTTTATCAAAAACAATAATCTACTAAAATAATGGATATTTAAATAATTGTAATATAAATTCTGAATAGAATAAAAAATGAAGCCATCTTAGCATAAATGCTGAGATGGCTTCTTCAATTTAAAAAGAAAAGTATTTTATCTTTTTATAATTTTAAAACTTTCACTTGTTCCATTTTCAAAATCAATCCTTACATAATAAATGCCGCTATTCAAATTTGTAGGAGCTACTTTTACTTTGGAATCTACAATGGATTTAGCCTCTTGCTGCCAAACTTGTCTTCCAGTTGATTCGTAAATAGTGATAATTACATTATTAGTGTTTAAACTATTTAATTGAATAGTAAAGTCAGTTACGAATGGATTTGGATAAGCAATAAATGATTTACTATCGGCTAGTTGAGTATCTCCTATTCCTAGATTAGGATCGTATGTACCTGCTTCATTATTGTTTTTGTCTAAGGAAGTAACTACAATAAATTTGTTGTCAACTTGATCTTGTGTTAATACAAACTGGTTTGCAGCTGTTATCTCAATAATTTTTGAGCCGTCATCTTTATTAGTGACTGCTTCAGCAGCGTTATCAAATGCATATATCACATATTTTGCAGGTAAATCGCCATCTGCGGCAGCAACTGGGGTGTCCCAACTCAAAACTGTTCCTGTTTTTATAATATTAACCGGTGGATTTGGACAAATAGCGTCTTTTCCAAAAATTGGTGGGGCAAAAGATTTATACTTGTATTCCGCAGAGAGAATATTAGTATTGATAGATTTTGAATTCGCTTTAATTGAAGCGTAACTGTAAGCTATTTGACCAAATGTAGCGTCCATCGTTGCTGATCTGTTGTGAATAATTTGGTTCTGAAACTCTACAGAAGTATAATTATTAAAATCATCCATTTTATAGTATGCCTGACTTAGATACACTTGCTTATTTCTACTTTTAACCTGGTCATTCCACCATTGTGATAGTTTTACGTAATCCTGACCACCACCAATTTTCCAATATAATTGAGGGGCTAGATAATCTACCTTTCCAGCGTCTAGCCAAGCAAGAGGATCGTAAAATAGATCATTGAAATGAGAACCACCAGTTATTCCTGTTGGCACTCCACTCTTCCAAATTCCAGAGGGGCTTACACCGAAAACTATATTCTTGTTTAAATTAGTATTGATTACTTGAATTGCATCATATACCATACCTATCATAAGTTTGCCATTCTCCCTTCTCCAGTTTGCTAGAGATAAATTAGTAGGATTATAATCGATAAAGGATTGACTATCTTGATTATTTGGCGTTGCTGTCATAAACCCGCTCGGATAAAAGTAGTCATCAAAATGGATTCCGTCGACATTATAACGTGTTCCGATATCCTCAATAATGGATACAATATAATCACGCACTGCGGGTATTCCCGGATTAAGTATTTTTAAATTAGCGTTCGTTGCAGCAGTTAACACCCATGAAGGATTAGTATTTGATGGGTGATTAGCAGCGTTTGTATAGCTACCATTCTTTGATCGATAGGGATTAATCCAAGCATGTAAATCAAGTCCACGGCTATGAGCTTCAGTGATTGCGAATGCTAATGGATCCCATAGTGGACTAGGCGCAACTCCTTCAGTTCCGGTTAAATAAATAGACCAAGGTTCTATAGCAGATTGATAAAGAGCGTCACCTGAAGGGCGAACTTGAAGAAAAACTGTATTGTATCCATAGAATTTTAGGTTATCTAAAATCGTCAGTAATTCTGCTTGTTGCACCGCGGGTGTTGCGAGCTTGTTAGTTGGCCAATTCAAATTAAAAACAGAAGCGAGAAAAACTCCTCTTAAATCTCTCTTCGGTGTGGTTTTACTAAACTCATTGTCTTGCGGGCATTGCGCTGCAGCCAGAGACAAGAATAAAAATAGACCGCCTGAAAATGCGATCTTGAGATGCTTTAAAGTAATGTTCTTCATAATAAAATGGTTAATTGGTTAGTTTTCAATCAATTTGCTAAGGAATTAAGAGGCTAAATATAGACAAAATTTAAATCGAAATAATTTATTATGCATCTTATTTACCTAAAAGAATGAATAATGCATTAAAACGCATTAAATTAATCTGTTTTTCGAAGATTACAGGCAAAATAACAAGTTTAGAAATAGTGAGAAATTACTCAGATTACAAAAAAGGATTTATTATATAGGACAAAAAAAAACGACTGAATTTACATTCAGTCGTTTTTTTAAATTTATTTAGAAGATAATTTTTATAAAAATTAAAAATTTTTCTTATCCATTCAAAGCTTCGCAATTTTAAGATTTGAAAAATTAAAAATTTTTCTTATCCATTCAAAGCTTCCGCTCCACCAACGATTTCTAAAATCTCGTTCGTAATAGCTGCTTGACGTGCTTTGTTGTACGTTAATTTCAATTGGTCTCTCAATTCAGTTGCGTTATCAGTAGCTTTATGCATTGCGGTCATACGTGCTCCGTGCTCTGATGCAAATGAATCACGAATTCCTTTATACAATTGTGTTTTCAAAGATTTAGGAATCAATGTCAATACAATCTCTTCTTTCGAAGGTTCGAAGATATAATCACTCGGAGTAACGTTTAGATCTGATTTAATCGGTGCTAGCGGCAAAAACTGTTCTGTTTGAACAATCTGTGTAGCAGCATTTTTAAATTGGTTGTAAATCAACTCAATTTTATCATATTCACCAGAAACGAATTTCTCAGTTAATACATCAGCAATTTTAGCAACATTATCAAAAGATAAAGCATCAAAAACAGGACTTTCATTAGCAACAACGTTAAGCGTTTTACCTAAAACGTCATTTCCTTTTTTACCTATTGCAAAAATATCAACTTGCTTCCCTGCATAATAAACCGCACGGCTTTTAGCTTCTTTAATTGCATTAGTATTGAAAGCACCCGCTAAACCTCTATTAGAAGTAACTACAACAAGTAAAACTTTTTTGATTTCACGTTGTTCTGTAAACTCACCACCAGCACCACCTTCAAGAGTGTCAGAAAGATTTTGCAATAACTCCGTTAATTTTTCGGCATAAGGGCGCATCGCTGTGATTGCATCTTGTGCTTTCTTTAGCTTTGCTGCAGAAACCATTTTCATTGCCGATGTAATTTGCATCGTTGATGAAACGGAAGTAATTCTATTACGGATTTCCTTTAAATTTGCCATTTGTATTTTTAGTAATTAGTAAATAGTGATTAGTAACTAGCTCTTCACTACTTACTAATCACTAATCACTTGTATTAGTTATATTTTGCTGATAATTCTTTTGCTACTGACTCGATTACATCTGTAATTTCGTCTGTTAATTTTCCTGCTTTCAAAGCGTCAAGAGTTGCTCTGTGTTTGTTGTTTAAGAATTCTAAGAAATCTTTCTCAAATTCTCTTACTTTGTTCACAGGAACATTTCTTAACAAGTTTTTTGAACCAGCATAGATAATTGCAACTTGGTCTTCAACAGTATAAGGATCATTCAAACCTTGTTTCAAGATTTCAACGTTTCTTTTTCCTTTTTCAATTACGTTCAATGTAACTGCATCAAGGTCAGAACCAAATTTAGCAAACGCTTCCAATTCACGGAATTGTGCTTGATCTAGTTTTAAAGTACCTGCTACTTTTTTCATTGATTTAATTTGTGCATTTCCTCCAACACGTGATACCGAAATACCTACGTTGATCGCTGGTCGAACTCCTGAGTTAAACAAATCTCCATCAAGGAAAATTTGACCATCAGTAATCGAAATTACGTTTGTTGGGATATATGCAGAAACGTCACCAGCTTGAGTCTCAATAATTGGCAAAGCAGTCAATGAACCACCTCCTTTAACAATTGATTTCAATGAATCTGGTAAATCATTCATGTTTCTAGCAATTCCATCATCAGCAATTACTTTACAAGCACGCTCTAATAAACGACTGTGTAAGTAAAAAACGTCTCCAGGATATGCCTCACGTCCCGGTGGTCTTCTTAATAAAAGAGAAACCTCACGGTAAGCAACAGCTTGTTTAGATAAATCATCATAAACAATTAAAGCTGGACGACCTGAATCTCTAAAATACTCACCAATTGCAGCACCTGCCATAGGAGCATATACTTGCATTGGAGCTGGATCAGAAGCATTAGCAGCAACAATAATGGTGTAAGCCATTGCTCCTTTTTCTTCTAACATTTTAGCAATTCCTGCTACAGTTGATGCTTTTTGCCCAATTGCAACATATATACAAAACACTGGTTTTCCAGCGTCGTAAAATTCTTTTTGATTTAAGATGGTATCAAGACAAACAGTTGATTTACCTGTTTGACGGTCACCAATAACTAGCTCACGTTGACCTCTACCTACTGGGATCATAGCATCTACTGCTTTAATACCTGTTTGTAATGGCTCAGTAACTGGTTGACGGAAGATAACTCCAGGAGCTTTTCTTTCTAATGGCATTTCGTATAAGTCTCCACCTATTGGTCCTTTTCCATCAATAGGAAAACCAAGAGTGTTAACTACACGTCCTACCATTTGTTCTCCTACTTTAAGAGAAGCGATACGTTGTGTTCTTTTTGCAGTTGATCCTTCTTTGATACCTGTTGATGGTCCTAAAAGTACCACACCAACGTTATCCTCTTCAAGATTCAAAACAATAGCCTCAAGCCCATTTTCGAATTCTACTAATTCACCGTATTGAACATTTGAAAGCCCGTAAATACGAGCAATACCATCTCCAACTTGAAGTACTGTTCCTACTTCCTCTAGCGTAGCGCCAGATTCAAAACCTTCTACTTGCTTTCTTAATATTGCTGATATTTCAGCAGGTTTGATTTCCGCCATCTTAATTTATAATTTAGACACTCTAAAGTGCGATAAAACTAGTTACTTAACTCTCTTTTTAATACTTGTAATCTATTAGCAATAGAAGCATTATACTCCTTGTCACCAATTCTTAAAATAAAACCTCCTATGATAGCAGGATCTATAGTATTTACTATTGTAATTTTCTTATTTGAAAATTCTTTTATTTTTTCAGAAACTTTCGCTTCTAATGCAGAATCCATTGCTATTGCTGTAGTTACTTTTACTACTTCAAAGCCATTCATCTCATCTGATAAAAGAACGTATTGAGAAACGATATCTTCTAAAATTTCAAATCTTTTGTTTTCGAATAACAAATGGAAAAGACTTTTAGTCAATTTAGTTGTACTTGCGAAAACTTCAGTCAAAGCACTTTCTTTAACACCAACAGAGATAGTAGGGTTTTGAATAAAGCTATTCAATTCCTCATTTCCAGTTATTGTTGAAGAAATCAAAGCCATATCTTTATAGACTTCTTGCTCATTTCCTGCAGAAATAGCTAAATCTATGAATGCTTTTGCATAACGAATTGCTGCTCTAGTTCCTGACATAATTTTAGTTTAATTTTACGTCACCTAACATATTCTCAATCAATTTAGCTTGAGCTTCTTTATTAGATAATTCGTCTTTCAATAATTTTTCTGCGATACTCAATGATAACGTTGAAACTTGAGATTTCAATTCAGCCATAGCTGCATTCTTCTCTGCTTCAATAGCAATTTTTGCTTGTGAAATCATTCTTTCTCCTTGAATTTGTGCTTCTTTCTTAGAATCAGCAACCATCTTCTCTTTCATTTCACGCGCCTCTTTAAGCATGTTGTCACGCTCCATTCTAGCTTCTTGTAAAATGCGTTCATTGTCTGCAGTTAAATTCTGCATTTCTCTACGAGCTGATTCGGCTGAAGCCAAAGCATTGTTAATAGATTCTTCACGACCTTTTACGGCTCCCAAAATTGGTTTCCAAGCAAATTTTCTCAAAAGTAGAAAGAAAACAAAGAAAATGATCGTTGTCCAAAAAATTAAACTCTCCGGTGCTGTAAAATTCATATGTATATATTTAAAATAATTTTTTTGTTTTAGAAATAAAAACTTCCTGCAGCCAACCGCTACAGGAAATTTTAATTTTTAATTACTTTGCAATTAAAGCAACAACTACTGCGAAAAGCGCAACACCTTCAATAAGTGCAGCAGCGATAATCATAGCAGTTTGGATTTTTCCAGCAGCTTCTGGCTGACGAGCAATTGCATCCATAGCAGATCCACCAATTTTTCCAATTCCAAGACCTGCTCCAATTACTGCTAATCCAGCTCCGATTCCAGCTAATACCATAATAATAAATTTATATAGTTAATAATTAATAAAACTCTAATTAATGATGATCATGCTCTGCAACGGCCTGACCAATAAACAATGCTGATAACAACGTAAAAACATAAGCTTGTAATGCTGCAACTAACATTTCTAATACACTCATAAATAAAACAAACGCTCCAGAAATAGGAGAAACCGCTACTGTTTCAAATATAAAGATTAATGAAACTAAACTTAAAATAATGATATGTCCTGCTGTAATGTTAGCAAATAAACGAATCATCAACGCGAAAGGTTTTGTTAACATTCCGATTAATTCTACAGGAATCATAATTGGTGCTAACCAAAAAGGAACTCCAGGCGTATTGAAAATGTGTCCCCAATAATCTTTATTTCCACTCAATGTTGTAATGATAAACGTAATCAACGCCATTACAAAAGTAAAGTATATATTTCCAGTCAAGTTTGAACTAAATGGGAAAAAAGGAATCAAACCGATAAGGTTGTTAATCCAGATGAAGAAAAAGATAGTTAATAAATACGGCATGTATTTTTCGTATTTTTTCTCTCCAATATTTGGTCTAGCAATGTCATCTCTAACAAATGTTACTAAAGGCTCAAGGAACCCAGCTATACCTTTTGGTGCTAATTGATTTTTCTTGTACGATCTTGCTACAGCTAAAAACAATAAAAACATTATGATAGCTGACATGAACATTGAGAAAACATTCTTAGTGATCGAAAAGTTTAACGGTCTTGCATCAAATTCAAATGCTCCATTTTTTCTTTCCTCTACAGTCAATTTGTCAAATTTGTCTGCGTAATAAATAACTTCATTTGAACGAACTAATTTGTGACCATTAACGTCAATCGCATGTTTTGCTTCATTGTCATGGTGAAATCTCTCCGAAGAGAAAATTTCTAAACCAGTATTGGTCCACAAAATTACGGGTAGATAAAATGAAACTGGATGTCCGCCCCAGTCTGCAATATGAAATTCATGAGAATCACCAATATGAGAATTAATTAATTCCGTTGCATCAAATGGTTTCTTTACGGGAGCTGCCTCTGCTTGATGCTCAACAACTGCTTCATTTGCAATAGAAAGACTATCAACCACAGGATTTGCAAATCCAAAATAAGGAATACTGGCTACTAGGGCAACTAATAAGAACTGAACATGTTTATTTGAAAATACCATTATTAAATTGTGTGTCTAATTTTACGTTTCAAAATTTTTTGCAAAGGTACATAATTTATTTACAACTGAAAATATATCATTTTGTTTTTACCCATTATATTCTAATTAATTCTGCTTATAACACATACTCCTTATTGTTTATTTATTAAACGAACCGCAAAAAGGGTTTCGAAGAATAAGAATAGAAAATAAGGAATAAAAAATGCACTAACATCAGGAATTTGGCTTGTAAGGTCTGATTGAATCAAAGGAATAAGAAAAACTATTGACGCCATCATTTTAATTAGGCTAAATCCCATAAACGCAAAACCCGTTTTATCAGCAAATGTTTTATTAACAAAAAGAAGAAAACTATAGCTTAATAGAGTAATAATAAGATGGAAAAGGTAAATACTCCATGTCGAATAAAAAAAAGTAATATTTTCAAAAAATGAGCTAATTACGTAATATTGTATGAAAAATAATACAATAGAAAAAGGAATAATTATCGTTAAGAATTTATAAAATTGTCGCATTAATCGTCTTTATTTAAATTTTTTACCTGCCTTATTACATTGTATAATCCAATAAAAACAGCTAATAATGATAGTATTATAGTAAACACTGAAGAGCTTGTATATTTTTCATCAAGCCACATTCCTAAATAGGTAAAACAAAAAATGATTACTCCCATTTGAAAAGGAATATTCATCATCACTAACCATTTATTTGATTGTTTCGGATTGCTATTTTTCTGCATCAGGAAGCGTCTGTTTCTTTATAATATTATTCATTACACAAGAAGCACTAAAATCAGCTCCTGGTTCTACAGAAAGCTTTCCTACGCTTACTTCTCCGTGTATGCTAGCTTTTGATTTTACATTTAAAACTTCAGTGATTTGCATCTTACCGCTAAATTTACCTTCAATATCAGCATTTTTACAAGTAATATCTCCTGTTACACTTCCAGCAGGACCAATAACTATCTTTCCGCGCGATTGAAAATTACCAATCAAATTACCATCTAATCTAAAATCAGCTTCTGAAATAATATCACCCGTTATCGTTGTACCTTCTACAATTCTATTCGTTTTTCCTAAAAGTTCCGTGTATGATTTTGGCTTTTTATCAAACATAGTTATTGTTTTTCTGCTACTAAATACGTTTCAAGATTTTTCTTAATTTGGATAACTTTATAGTTTTCGCCTGAAACTACAATCGCAGGATCGGTGACTTTATATTTCGAATTATCTTTCAAAACTACAGTAATATCATCTGCATAAATCCTTGACTTTATACCGTGTATGGTAATAAAGTTTTCCTTATTCGTATAAATATCATACGAATAATATAATTTTTGCAGATTTTCGCTTACTATAAATTTTTTGATTTTATCTTCTAAGTCTTTTGTGTTTTTATCTTCACGCAATCCTACGCGATATAAAATTTTCCAACTATTTGAATCGGTTTTTACAAAATCCATTTTTTCTAAAAGTGGAATCTGATCATTAATGATGCTTTGTGCACTTTTACCCTCTTCACTATTTGGATAGTTATCAGCAACCGTTTGTAAAGCATTTTTATAAGCTGTCAATCCTTTTAGCTTACCAATGGTATTAGCTTTTAATAATTCAAATTTACTAACCATTTCATCTCCAGAAAACTGAGTGATTAACTGATCAGAGTTATCCAAAACTAGCGCAAATTGCTCTTGCTGATACAGCTTAAACCATTTATTATAAATACTTTCTGCTGACTCAAAGTTTGAAGCCGCAGTACTATTAGAGTTACTAATAATTTCTGCGTAACGAGAGTTTGGATACTGAACTGCGATCTTGTTTTTCATCGCTATCGCTTTACTAGTATCTGTGATTTCATATAACTTATATAAATTATACATTGTAGGCAGCACTAATTTTTCGTCAGGATTACTATTTAATAGTTGCTCAAGTTTTGCAATCGCTAAACGATTTTCCTTAAATTTCTCTTTATAAATAATTCCTAATTGATAATTAGCAAAATTACGTTCTTTACTTATGCTGTCAATTTCAACAGTTGCAGTTGGAATTTGCTTCAAATAAAAGTCGGTAGTGTATTGTTCCAAAACTTCATTTGAAGTAATATCCTTGTCAGTAGAATTAATTTGATTATTCAAATCCTTAGTAGCGATATTATTTGCAACAGATGATGAAATTCTCCAATAACCATCTAAAGCTCGATCTCCCCATATTTTTTTAAATTCTAATTTTCCAAAAGCTAAGGTAGTTGGGTTATAGAAATAAAATGTACTTGCACCTGTAGGAGCAGCAGGAGCGCCCATGGATGGTGGTGCCATTGCCAGTTTTCTAGCTGGCCTTGTAGGATCAGTGGCTGTAATAGGATCAATTCCAGTTGAAGAACTATTACGTGCTATATTATCTTGTATTGCTTTGTTCTTTTCTTCTTGTAGTCGCTTCGCTTCATCTTGTTTTTGAAGTATACTAATATAATTTTCAAAATAAGCTGTTCGGTCAGATGGGCTTAATGCTACGACATTCAAAATACTATCGTTCCTTTTTGCAAGACCTTCATATAAAATAACCTCATCAAGATTATTTCTAATTTTTTGAATTTTAAGAAATTCTCTCGATTTATTATTAAGCTTTACTAATGTACTATCATAATATTTAGCCGCTTCAGGATAAGCCGCATCTCTAAAGTACATATTACCCAGATTTCTATAATTTGATGCAACCAAATACGAATTTGTTGAATTTGTTTTTAAAGAAGAATTATAAAAATCGATTGCATCTTTCTGATTATTTTGCTTATCATAAAAAACGCCATACTGATGAAATATTAAATCTTTGTACGGACGATTTTCTCTATCCTTTATCAGTTTGTCAAATGTGTTTTCAAATGAAGCAAAATCACCATTTTGATAATCGAATAATTCTGCTTTTTTAACGTAAGCTTGAATTACAAATTTTCGTTCCGCTTTTCTATTCATTTTGATCACGGATTCGTACGATGCAACTGCACTGTCTTTGTATCCTAATTCTTGATATAACTGGCCAAGAATAAATCGATAGCGTGCTTTGTCTTGATTTATTTTAGTGAAATCAATTGCTAATTTTAATTTTGCAACAGCGCTATCTTTTTGTTCTAAATTTAAAAAAGAAGCAGTTAGAAGTGCGTTAGCATCAGCAAAAACTTGATTTGTAACCTTTTGATCTTCTAATAATTTAGTTATATTTTTTATTACTAATGCGTCATTACCTAAACGCATATTCGTTTTTTCTCGCCATATTTTAGCTTCGTAAATTTTACTACTATTAGGATATTTGTATAAAATGTAATTAAACGCATCTAAAGCAGGAACAAAACGCTGATCAAAATACCTTGCTTTTCCAAGCATAAGATAAGCTTCGTCGATTTGGCTATTTTTTTCTCTGCCGCCAATGTTCATTGAGTGCTTTTGAATGGCTTTGGTCGCTTTGGCTTCAGCCAATTCAAACTCTGCGTTACTTGCTTTGTTATTGCTGACTAATTCATCTTTAATTAGCATTTTTTCTGGAGGTAGAAGTTCCCAGAAATCATCATCAGTACTAGAATTAATATTTTGAACTCCTTTTTCGAGTCCTACTCCACCGTTATATAAAATATTATATTTTGTGCTAAGTGCGTGTGAACTTCTTGCCATAAAAGTATCTTTTTTAGTAGAACAGGCTACGAAAAAAGTGAAAGACAAAGAGAAAAGTAACGGCTTAATTATATTGATTTTCAATGGAAAACGTTTTTATCAATTAACTATTAAATATACCATTTAGTATATGCAGTGGTAAAAATACATTTCTTTTTGACATCGTGAAAATTATAGTAATTTAATTGCAAAACAAGCGCTTGAAATCAAAGTACTATTAATTTCATGTTTTATTCCACTACTGACTTAAAAATAGGATTAGTTTTTAAAAAAATGTTTCAGTAAAAAATCGCAAATCTAATCTCTTCTTTCAAAAAAATTCTAGCTGAAGTTTAAATTATTTTAAATTGCAAAGAAGGATTCTAGTTCTTTTAATGTTTCTGCAGAAGTTTGGATATCTTTTACTACTTCGCCTTTATGCATCGCGACAATTCTGTTACTGACTTCAACAGTATGCATCAAGTCATGACTAGAAACTAAAACGGTAATTTCTGGATTGTCAGCTAGATCTTTAATGATTTTTTTTAATCTAAATTGAGTCGTTGGATCTAAATTAGCAAAAGGCTCATCAAGAATAATTACCTCTGGATTTCCAATTAATGTAGCAATGATTCCCACTTTCTTCTGATTCCCTTTTGACAAGTCACGTAAGTATTTTTTGTTTTTAAGAATTTCTCCATTAAAAAATTCCTCATGCTTTGCTAGTAAAGCATCAACATCCGCTTTGTTTTGTCCGCGTAAATCGCCTATGAAATAAAAATATTCCTCTGGGGTTAAATATCCTATTAAGAAACTCTCGTCTAGAAAAGAAGCCGTAAAAGGTTTCCAAGCTTCACTAGTATTTACCTCAACTCCGTTGTTTATTACATGACCTGTTGAAGGTTGGATTAAATCCAATAAAAGGCTAAAAAAAGTAGTTTTTCCTGCTCCATTATTTCCCACAAGACCAAAGCTTTCGCCTTTTTTAATTTCTAAAGAATCTATTTTAAGTACGGTTGTTCCGTTATATGTTTTTGAAAGATTGTTTACTTGTATCATTTTGTAAAAAATTAATTTGATGAATCGTTTGATGAATAATTCCGTTATCCTTTTTGTTTATAAGCGGCGATAGTTGCGTATTTCTCAGATTTATACACTCTTTCAATTAGAGAGAAAGCTTTGTTTTTTAATGCAAAACCAATTAATCCTGCACCAGCCACTAAAGCTAATGCTACGTTAGGATTGGCATATTTTAAACCTAACCAATAGAGTAAAACAGGCAAACCTAATTGTGGAACAGAGATTAGCATGGTTTTGATATTAAATGCTTTTTTATCTCCAAAAGCGCCTTTTCCAGAACTCAGATCAATTGGTGTTTTAGTATATGCTCCACCTAATAAAACTAAATGTGAATTAACGCCAATGTTGTAAATAGCACCTACAATAATGACTAAATACGTTTCCCAACCAAAATAAAGATAAAATGACGCAACAATAGTGGTTAGTATAGTTGCAATAACCATCAACCACCATTTAGAACTTAAATATTCTTTATACGGAATATTTTGTGTCATCATTAATTGGTAATAGGCACTATCCCAACTTGGTACAAATTGTCCAAAAGTGATTAGAAAGCCTCCAGAAACAAAGATTCCGCCAAAAATGTGCATTACAGGTCCATAAAAAGAAGTTGTAGAGAAAAACAGAAGTCCATAAAAAAGAAACATAACACTTAACCCTACGGTAGTCTTCGATCTTTTGTTCCTTTTTATTAATTTGATGTCATTTTTCAAGAATGTTCCTATGGTTCCAAATTGGTTCAACCAATTTAAATTTTCTGTTTTAGCAACATCATGCTTATTTGTAAGTCCTGCATCTAGATATAAATTATTTTTAAAATAGATAAATGTGAAGTAATACAAAACTATTAAAGCGATAACTGGAATTGCAAAAGCCCAATACGTGTTGAAAATAGCATCAAATAGAGGCGCTATATAATCCGTAATATTAAATAATCCATAATACTGTAAACCCGCTAATACAGTTGTGATTGCTAAGAAAATTCCAAATAAATTATCTTTATTACTTAGTATAATATTAATAAAGTTGTTGATGTATAGCAAAGAGTAAATACCAGTAAACCATAACAGTACATGTACAACATCATATCCTTCGATCATTAAAACAATACTGAATGGAAGTAAGAAAAAAGCATGAACTAAGTTAAAAAATGATAAAATTGTTTTTCCTAAAGAAAAATGAACAATCGTAGATTTTTTTATAGGGAAAATTAGCATGGGACGAATGTTCATTACTGGAATTTTCTGCACCAATATTCGAACGAGTAAATCCATTACTACATAATAAATCATGAATTTATTCACTGTTGTGATTGGATCCATGTTCATTTTCTTTAAGAAATAGAAAACCCCAATACCCATTCCTAAAAATAGTAAGATAAAATAGGCGGCAAGAAAACCAATTAGGATTTTCAGCGCTAAGTTGGTCGCAAAGGAAGCCGATCTAAAAAAAGCTTTCCATTCGAGATAAAGGAATTTTTGAATCATAGTTTGGTTATTTTGGTTGTGTAGTATGTAGTTAAATTCGAAAAATGTTACAGTTTTTAGAATTTATATTCAGGATGTGTCGCTTCTAAATAGGTACAAATTTTAGACGGAATAATGTTAAATACGATAAAAAGTACCAAACTAAATAATACAAAAAGAAAACTAATTCCTAATATCCAATAATCGTTAGTTAAGAAGTTATCGCCATGATTGATTAATTGAACTAACAAATTGATAGGCAGTATTATTCTTGCAGAAAAAGTGCCGTACTGATTGATAATCTCTTCGAACAGCCACTTTTTCTCATTTAATTTCTTTCTTTCCTTTCTCGTTTTTCTCTTTCTAAACATTTCATAAAATGTAAAGCCTAATAAGAGGATATAAAAACCAACTAGAATCCATTCTTTATATAAACTTAATTTTATAAAAGTAAAAAGCAATAAAGTCATTGCTATTGTCAAGATAATTTTTGGGATACCAAAAAAATCTTTAAAATGTTGCCAAACCAAACCGTTGTATTTTTTTCCAAGTGCTACTTGTCTTTTTTCCACAACATCCATAAAACCAAAAACGCCAAACTTCTTGAATTCAATATTCAAAGCTTCATCAAAAGAACGGTTGGGATTTTCCTGCCATTGCGTTTCTATCGCATTGGCTAGATGATCCACTAGTTCTGATTGCAAATCATAATACTCGACATAATGTTGTCGAGTAAAAGTGAAAAGTTGATTTATTTGTGAAGTGGTTAGTTTCATTTTTTAAATTAATTTGTATTTTTTTATTATTCTGAAATGCTCTGCTGCAAGTCCAATTAAATAGACACTTATAAAAAAGAAAAAACTAGTAATAGACCACTCTAAAAAATTGCTAAACAAACTGCCTCTCTGATAATGGCGGTGATGTCCATTTAAAAATGTGTAAATCATATAAAAATGGAAAGGTAGCATTCTAGAACTTTTTAGAAAAAAGTAGCCATAAACCGTTTTGGATTTTAATTTCCAAACAAAAAACATAATGTTTAGTATTGCCGTACACGTTAAAATATATACTGACGTTAAGAAGGATTTCAAAATAGTATAAACCTGTTCTTGAGGATACATTATTGTGATCGTTGTCATCAAAATGCTAAAAAAAAGAGTTGAAAATAAACTCGATTTAAAAATTTTTGATGCCGCAGCAACATATCTGTCGACAATTATTTTTGGACCAATAATTCCCCATCCAACACTTTTTGTTTGTTTCAACAGTAACTCCCACTTTGTAAAACTCTTTGCAAAGGCTTCTTCAAAAGTAGATTCTTGTTCTAATTCAATCTCTGAAGCAATATGATCAATCAATTCTAATTTTACATCTTCATAAATGACATCCTTTGAAATTAAGGATTCATTTATTAATTGGATTTGGTCTTTGGTTAATTTCATTTTGTAAAATCTGAATTAAGTAATATCATTTTTTAGTTTTTTTAAAGTATTCTTCTGAACTTACATTTAAGTAAATAGAATTATATACGTTATTTGTCATGCTGAGGAACGAAGCATCTCTACCCTATTATTCAAACAAGTCATTAAGAAAATTCAAGTCAGGGTTAATTGTTTTTATTAGTGTGATTTTCTTGTCTTTTTTCCATCCTTTAATTTCTTTTTCTTTAGCAATTGCTATTTGTATCCATGTAAACTTTTCGAAATACAATAAGTAATGAACGTTATATTTAGCAGTAAATGAATTCGGATTTAAGGAGTCTTTGTGTTGCTGTAGTCTAATTTTTAAATTATTTGTAACGCCAGTGTACAAAACTGTTTTTGCTTTATTGGTCAGAATATAAACGTAATAAGTATGGTACCCTTCCTGAAATTCTATCATGTTTTTTGCTTTAAAGATGATTTCATAGTTTGTGGAGATGGTTCGTTCCTCAGCATGACAAAGTATTTGGTTTGACTAATAAAATTCTATCATGATTTTTACTTTAAACATCAATTCATAATTATTGTGATGTTTAGTGCCTCGGCATGACAAAGTATCGAGATAATAATTTGTATTCATCACTAACTTTCATTTCATAAAAATTTAAAATTCTAATTTTGGACTAGGGTTTACTAAACTCTGCATGTTTCTAATAAAATCTTCTAGTTCTGAAAGTCGGTTTACGGTTTCAGTAGTTCCTTTTTCAGTAAGTTTATAATATTTGCGCATTCTATTGTCTACTTTTTCGATTTCTACATCGAGGATACCTTCGGCTTCGAGTTTGTGTAGTGCAGGATATAAGGCTCCTTCGGTAATATTAAGTTCACCTGATGTAATCGCTTTTACTTTTTGAGTGATCTCATAACCATACATTTTACCGTTTTCCTCCAGCAATTTCATGATGATCGTATTTAAACTTCCCTTATATAATTGTGAATTCTTCATGTTTTTTATCATTACGAGATGCAAAGCAATCTCTTTTCAAAAACAAATATACATAAGATTCCTATACATAATAATGTTAGGTACGTTAATTTTAAAGTAAACATACTATTTTACTAAAAAATTAACTACATGTAAAACATTTTAACACAAAATGAAAATTTTCATAAGTTTACTAATTTTTCACAGTAGAAAATTAATTGGGTTTTTTGAATATTAAGTATTCGCGGATTTTCCTTTAACTCGTGGCAAAAAAGATCCTTATTTCAACTGCTTTAAAATTTTCAAACACTTTGATTTAAGAAACCTAATCTGTTTATTATCTTTGTCAAAAAATAATCACATGTCATCCTTTTTAAAACTAATTATAAAAGAAGTAAAGCGCGAAACTAAAGATGCCGTTTCTATACTTTTTAACGTACCGGAAGAACTAAAATCAAATTATAAATTCATTGCGGGTCAATACCTAAATTTGAAATTAACGCTTGACGGTGAGGAAATACGTCGTGCGTATTCAATTTGTTCTTCGCCAGAAAGTGGAGAACTTCGCATTGCTGTAAAAGCTGTAAAAGGAGGTGCTTTTTCTCAGTTTGCTAATACAAAACTGAAAGCTGGAGATGTAATTGAAGTTGGAACTCCTGAAGGTAAATTTACATTTGAACCTCAAGCAGACCGACAAAAAAATTATGTTGCTTTTGCAGCAGGAAGCGGAATCACGCCCATACTTTCAATACTAAAATCAGTATTGAAAGACGAACCAAAAAGTTCATTCGTGCTAGTTTATGGAAATAAAACGCCTGAAGAAACCATCTTTCATCAAGAATTACACGAATTACAATTGAAATATGTAGGTCGTCTTTTTGTACATTATGTTTTCAGTCAAGCCAAAGCAGACAATGCTTTATTTGGAAGAATTGAAAAAGCAGCGGTAAATTTTGTTTTGAAAAATAAGCATAAGGAACTTGAATTTGATAAGTTCTATTTATGTGGTCCAGAAGAAATGATAAACATAGTTTCTGATGTTTTAAAGGAACATAATGTAAAGGAATCTAATATAAAATTCGAACTGTTTGCCTCCTCTACTGCCGAAAATAAAATTGAAAAATCATTAAGCGGACACTCGAAAATCACCATTATGGTTGATGATGAGGAAACGACATTTGAAATGTCTCAGAAACAAACCGTCCTTGATGCAGCCTTAAAGCAAGGGATAGATGCTCCATATTCTTGTCAAGGTGGAATTTGCAGTAGCTGTCTGGCACGAGTAACATCAGGAACTGCTGAAATGAGTAAAAACTCAATCCTTACTGATAAAGAAATAGCAAGTGGACTAATACTTACGTGTCAAGCACATCCAACATCAGAAAGTATTTATATCGATTACGACGATGTTTAAAAAATAATCACCGAATAAATAAAATTCCAAACTCCAAATTAAACAGTGGACTTTGGAATTTTTTATTTTAACTAAATGAGGAACTTTTATTAGTAAGAAAACGAATCTTATAGAAGAAACCAAAAAAAAAATTAAAATTCTTTGAAAAATTACAAGGTGAATTGGTTGTTTTAAATTTAAGTAAAATGACAAAAAGCAATTGCTAATGCTACAAATATCTTCAAGAGATTTTAAAATACAGTTAGATAGACAGCAAATAGAATCGGTACTTTTTGAAGAGGAAGCTCTTTATTTTGAAAAATCAATTTTTACTTCAGGAAGGCGATTATAAATTAAAAGATAGATAAAATGGTATTTGGCTTAGAGCCAAGTTAAAAATCTACACTATAGACTGAATATACGCCACAACTTTGTCTGGTTCAATCGATCGCATGACGTCATCATAACCTTCTACTATTTTATTTCCATAAACTGATGTTGGCAGTAAAGGATACTTTTCTCGATCAGAAATTAAAGCGTTTTCTAACGGTTGATTAAAAGGTGAAAATCCAGCAAATGGATGCGTTGCACCCCATAATGTAACCACTTTTACACCAAGCATGGCAGCAATATGCGCGTTGCCAGAATCCATGGAAAGCATAACATCAAGATTACTTATTACTTGTAATTCCTGTTGAAATTTAATTTTTCCAGCCATGTTAATGACGTTTCCTTTATCTTTTGCAAGTGATTCTAATACTTCAATTTCTTTTTTTCCACCTCCAAAAAGTAAAATTGTATATGAACTATTTTTAGCTAATTGTTCAATTACTTTTTGCATTAAATCTACAGGATATACTTTAGAATCATATTGTGCAAAAGGAGCAATCCCTATTAATTTTTTATAATCGTTACCAATAATTGCTTGAATCTCTTTATCTAAAATTCCTTTTTCTGGAAAATCAGGATTGGATAAATTTATAGGAAATCCAAGTTTTTCAAAAACTGTAGCATGCCGTTGGAACATAGTAGGTAACTGTTTGAATACTTTATCCTCTGTGCGAGTTAATTCTTTTTTCCCTTGGCGACCTTTGTCTACCGACGCGATTTTTTTTCCGCTTAAAGCAAAAAGATTGCGAATGATTTGGGAACGAAGAACATTATGCAAATCAGCGAAAGCATCAATATTTAGTTTTTTTAAATCTTGAAACAAACGCAACAATCCTAGAAAACCTTTATGGCGTTCTTTTTCATCGAAAGCAAAAAAAGAAATATTTGGAATTCCGCTAAAGAAAGGTTTAAAAAAAGGACGAGAAATCACCGTCAACTGAACGGCTGGATATTGTTTTACAAAAGCTCGTAAAACAGGAACAGTCATTGCGACATCTCCCATCGCGGAAAGTCTCATGACAGCTATATGTTTAATGTTTTTTTGCAATTGTAATAATGATCGTGGGTTTTAGCCCAGATTAAAATGAAAATCCCGGAACAAAAAAGTAAAGTTTCTGGTTCTAAAAAAGCGACCAGCGGAAGCTCTTTTTAGAACCATAGAAACTATACTTTTTTTGTGAGGAATTGTAATGGAAAGCTGGAATAGCTTCAAAAACTATTTTTTATTTTGGTACAAAACAGGATTTAACTCATCGTCATTGTACATTTTCATTTGTTTGTACACTTTCATGAATTTATCGCCATGCTCGATATCACCTAATAAATCATCGATAGCTGTTGACAAATCAGTTCTTTGTTCTAATAAAATATTCAATTTCACTTGGCATTTATCTCTGTGATCTTGAGAAGCTTGCTCGCGAGTTGCCTCTTCATTCATGTGATAAATTTTAAGAGCTAAAATCGATAATCTATCAAAAGCCCATGCAGGACTTTCAGAGTTGATTTTTGCATTGTCTTTAATCACAACAGTACTGTATTTTTGAAGAAAATAACTATCAATATATTCAACCATATCAGTACGCTCCTGATTTGAAGCATCGATTCTTCTTTTTAAAGTTAGAGCCGCAACGGGATCAATATTAGGATCTCTAATAATATCCTCAAAATGCCATTGTACGGTATCAATCCAGTTCTTGTGATACAACAAATGTTCAAATTTATCTTTAGGATAAGGATTGTGGATCGGTTGATCTACATTATCAAACTCATGATAATCCTTAATACTTTTTTCGAATACGGAATAAGCTAGTTTTGAAAACATATTTTTATATTTTATAAATACAAAGATACTTTTTATACTTTTATGGTTTAACAAAAACTGTAGAAGTTTAAAAGCAAAATTAAAATCATGCAAATTCATAATTTATCAGAAAACAATAGCATTCTAAATCATTTTTTAGGCCAAATAAGAAATGTCGATGTTCATAAAGACAGCATGCGTTTTAGAAGAAATATTGAGCGAATAGGTGAAATAATGGCGTATGAACTTAGCAAAGAATTAGCTTATCAACACATCAATATTACGACGCCTCTAGGAACAAAAAGTACTACAGAAATTAAAGATCAAATCGTTTTATGTTCGATTCTGAGAGCTGGTTTACCAATGCATCAAGGATTTCTAAATTATTTTGACAGCGCTGAAAATGGCTTTATTTCAGCTTTTAGACATCACCCAAACAACGATGATTATTTTGAAATTAGAGTGGAATATCAAGCTGTTGCCGACATTAATAATAAAAATGTGCTGTTATTAGATCCAATGCTTGCTACTGGACAATCTATTGTTGCGGTTTTTAATAGATTATTAGAAAGAGGTAAACCAAAAGAAATTCATATTGCAGTTGTAATTGCAACACCAGAAGGAATTGCTCATCTCAAGGAACAACTTCCTGACAATTGCCATCTTTGGATAGGAACATTAGATGATGGCTTAGACGCTAAAAATTACATCGTTCCAGGTCTGGGTGATGCCGGTGATTTAGCTTACGGAGTTAAATTATAACTGACTAAAAAAAGCAAACATACTACAAATAATAAGCGCATAAAGCACTAACTCTTGATTCAGCCTGATTTGAGGCATTTCAATATGACTAGTAGCCATAATGGCTAAGGGTGCGAAAGTGAAAATTAAAAGATCATTACTTTTTACAGGTGAAACTACATAAATTAGTACTCCAATGAAAAAAGAAGCGATGATTTTTTTATAAGAAGTATGTAAAAGCTGCGGTCTTCCTGATAATGTACTAAACATGGATACAAGAAAAAACAAAGCTATTGTGGCATAGATTGATAAGGCACCGTTTTCGTAATTATTTTTAAAATAACTAATCTCAAAATTCGTGTGAACACTGTTTTGTAAATATTCAATACCGTCCAGATTAAAAACTAAAGCAAAAATAATATAGAAAATTACCACGATGAAAAAAGCGATAAAAGGTAATATCCAGTTTCTGTAATCCCTTGAAACATGGAAAATTATAGATATAAAAACTAAAACAATAAAGATTATACTCCAAAAATGAAATAATGCTGCTAAAAAAATCCATAATGAGGCATCAAATATTTTTTCTTTTGACGATTTTAATGATTGCAGCGAAATTAACCTTCGTAATGCTAATAGTATGAAAAAGTTAGATAGAATTAGATTCGTATTATTAAGTACCGAAGGAAAAAAAAGCAGAAACAAAAAATAGAAAAATATCGTAAAGGTGCTGTCCTTACTCAATCCATTTTTTTTAGTTACAAAATTTGCAATGAATATTGAAGCTATTAAAAGACAGAACATTCCTCCCTTTGTAAGTGCTAAAGGCAAGGAACTTAACCAAGATAAATCTTGCAATTGAAAAATTAAAAAGAAAAACAGCATCAAAATCCCGACAAGTAAAAAATTTAATGGCGTAGATTTTCTAAAAACACTTGTTATCATAAGGATATTTTATACTTTTGTGTTCGTAAATATAATACTTGTTTAAAAAGTAAACTCTGAAAGTTAGTAAAGATTGCCAAAAGCAATAGTTTTCATCTGTTAGAGTTCAAAAAACAACTACTAAAATTAATTTTATACATTATGAAAGCATTTTTCGAAGGAATAGAATACTTATTTGTGAATATTTTATTTGCTCCTCACGATTTTTTACGCTCTTTAGAGTTATCATCTTGGTTTGCTGCAAATACAATTAACTGGATTTTCATGATTATTTGTGCTGGTGCAATGGTATATTGGATCAAACAATTGAAAATTTTTGAAGATGCTGGTACTGAAAAACAAGATACTACCGCTCACTCTTTCTTTAAATAAGAATTAAGAAAAAAGTGAACGACAGTTAGAAACTATTTTAAGTCGTTTCCAATATCTTTTCTAAAATACATCTTATCAAAATTTAGTTTATCTATATTTTGGTAAGATTTTTTTATGGCCTCTTCGAAATCATTTCCGTATGAAGTTATGGCTAATACTCTACCTCCATTAGAAACAACATTTCCGTTGTCTAATTTAGTTCCTGCGTGGAAAACTATAGAATCTTCAATAGTTTCTAATCCTGTAATTACTTTACCTTTTTCAAAATCTTCAGGATAACCGCCAGATACAACCATTATAGTTGTAGCGCTTCTTTCATCAATTTCAAGTGTGATTTCATTGAGTTTTTCATTGGCTGTAGCCAAAAACAACTCCACTAAATCCGTTTTTAGTCTAGGAATAACTACTTCTGTTTCAGGATCACCCATTCTTACGTTATACTCAATAACGATAGGCTCATTATTCACATTGATCAATCCAATAAAAACAAAACCTTTGTACGGAATACCATCTTTTTGAAAACCGTCAATAGTTGGTTTTACGATGCGCGTTTCAATTTTTTCCATCAAAACAGCGTCGACATAAGGAACTGGAGAAACAGCGCCCATTCCGCCAGTATTCAGTCCTGTGTCGCCTTCTCCAATCCGTTTGTAATCTTTAGCAGTTGGCAGAATTTTATAATTTTTTCCATCCGTCAAAACAAAACAGCTCAGTTCGATTCCGTCAAGGAATTCCTCAATAACAACTTTAGAACTTGCAGCACCAAATTTTTGATGTACTAACATATTTCTAAGCTCTTCTTTGGCTTCTGCCAAGTCTTGAATAATCAAAACTCCTTTACCTGCTGCGAGTCCATCTGCTTTTAAAACATAAGGTGGCTGTAAAGTTTCAAGAAATTCACATCCCTTTTCTACAGTTTCAGCGGTAAAACTATCATAGGCTGCTGTTGGAATATTATGTTTAATTAAAAATTCTTTTGCAAATTCCTTGCTCCCTTCTAATTGCGCTCCTAATTTAGAAGGTCCAATAACTGGAATGTCTTTTAACTCTACATCATTTAGAAAGAAATCATAAATCCCTTTTACTAATGGATCTTCGGGACCTACAACAACCATTGTTACATTTTCTTTTATAACAAATGCTTTTATAGATTCAAAATCAGTTGGACTCAAAGCAACGTTAGTAGCTATTGCAGCAGTTCCTGCATTTCCAGGTGCTACAAAAAGTGTATCACAAAGCGTACTTTGAATCATTTTCCATGCAAAAGCATGTTCTCTTCCTCCTGAACCCAATAGTAAAATATTCATTTTGTGTGTAGTTTAGTTGTGTGTCTCCTTTTTTTAGGATGTTGCAAAAATAATTGCTTTTAAACTGAAAAAGTAATTAATTTTCAAAAATTTGTCACATGTTGTTCATTAGTTGTTAGTATATATTATTTTTGATAAAATATCATTTTAAAATGTTTCGAATTTTTGATTTATCGCTACTAATTAATGGCTTTCCACTTAAGAAAGCTCAGGCTGAATTGCGTAAAATTGTAACGTTGAGTAATGAGGAATATATTGAATTTATCGAAAATAAAAAACGAGAAATTGTTAATTATCATTTAAAAAACAATCCTTTTTATCAAGAATTAGTTGGTTCAAAATTATTTAATAATTGGAATGATTTACCTATTTTAAATAAAAAAAACTTACAAAAACCTTTATCAGAAAGATTATCAAAAGGATATTCTAAAAAAAATATTTATATTAATAAAACATCAGGATCGAGCGGAGAACCTTTTATTTTTGCAAAAGATAAATATTGTCATGCATTAACGTGGGCTTCGATAGTTCATCGTTTTGCCATGCATGGTATTAATTTTAATACTTCTTATCAAGCACGATTTTATGGTATTCCTTTGGATTTTATTGGAAATAAAAAAGAAAGATTTAAAGATTTTTTAAGTCGCCGCTATCGATTTCCAATTTTTGATTTGTCTGAGAAAGTTTTAGAAAAAATATTGATAAAATTTCAAAATAACCCGTTTGATTACATTAATGGTTATACAAGTTCCATCGTTTTGTTTGCTAAATATTTAGAAAAGAAAAATATTATTCTTAAAGATATTTGTCCAACTGTTAAAGTTTGCATCGTAACTTCTGAAATGCTTTTTGCGGATGACAAAAAATTGATGGAGAAGCAATTTGGAATTCCGATTGTCAACGAATACGGAGCATCAGAATTAGATTTAATAGCGTTCGAAAATCAAAATGGAGAATGGCAAGTAAACGCTGAGACCTTATTTGTAGAAATTTTGGATGAAAATAACAATCCTGTCCCAAATGGAATATCGGGTCGAATTGTGATAACATCATTATTCAATAAAGCGCATCCATTTATACGATACGAAATTGGTGATACTGGAGTGCTAGACGAAAAAAGCACTTTAAAGAAGCCTATTTTAAAGACATTAGTTGGTCGTACAAATGATATTACAGTTTTACCAAGTGGCAAAATAACTCCTGGACTAACTTTTTATTACATTACAAAAAGCATAATTGAAGATGATGGAAATGTTAAAGAATTCACTATCAAGCAAACTAAAATTGACTCGTTTGAAGTGGAATATGTTAGTGAGATGGAATTGAATGGAGAACAAATTCAAAAAATAAACGTAGCGATAGAATTATATTTAGAATCTAATTTAAAGTTCACATTTACAAGAAAGCTGACTTTAAACAGAAGCAATCGTGGCAAGTTAAAGCAATTTAAATCGATGGTTTAATGTAAGTCGGTTTAATCAATAATTGAGTGAATAAAAAACCCATCATATAAAATAAAGAAATTACTAAGTTGTAGCCATGGAATTTTCTGTAAACTGCAAAATTATGCTTTAGCAACTCAATTTTGGAAGCAGATATTGAGTTTTGCCTTACTCTATATAGCGCTAAACTTTCAGAAACAACCTTGGCCGACTTCATTTTTTTTAGAATTGTCAACCAAAGCATCCAGTCTTGGCGTTTTCGAATCGATGAAATACCTATTTTTCCAAAGTAATCAACATCGTAAATACCTGTTAAATTACCAATATAATTACAAAAGAATAGTCTTTTATAGGTAAGAATTAACGGTGCTTCCACTCTTTTATTTATCGTTTTGCCTTGCTCGTCAATACAATCATAAAAAGAAAACGTAAATGGTAAGTTGTTTTTTTGCATAAAAAGTATCTGCTTTTTAAGCTTCTCAGATTTCCACATATCGTCGGCATCTAAGAAAGAAATATATTTTCCCGAAGCGATGTCTAAAGCTTTATTTCGAGCCATTCCAGTTCCTAAATTTTTTTCTAATTTAAAAATTTTAATCCTGTTATCGTTAAGAGCAAACTGCTCAGCAATAAAAACTGTTTTGTCAATTGAAGCATCATCAACAATAATCATTTCCCAATTCTCATAAGATTGATTTTTTACCGACTGAATAGTTTCTAAAATAAATTTTTCAGAATTGTAACAAGGAGTAATTATAGATACTAAGGGATTTTCCATATTAATACGCTTTATCATCACCTTTCAAAGTGTTGAATATAGTTAAGAAAATGATCTTTATATCTAATAAAATAGACCAATTTTCAATATAAAAAATATCATATTTAACTCTGTTAATAATATCGTCATCCGTTTCCACTTCACCACGATATCCTTTTGTTTGAGCTAATCCGGTTATGCCAGGTTTGACTAAGTGACGAACCATGAACTTATCCACTTTAGCAGCATATAGATTAGTGACGCTTACCATGTGCGGTCGCGGTCCAACGACAGACATATCACCAAAAAATACATTAAAAAATTGCGGCAACTCATCTATACTTGTTTTGCGAATAAATTTGCCAATCTTAGTTATTCTAATATCATTTTTTGATGCTAATTCCATATCTGCAGTGTCGTTTAAGTCCATTGACCGGAACTTGTAGCAGTTGAAATTTTTGTAATTTAAACCATTCCTTTTTTGTACAAAAAACAAGGGTCCTTTGGACTCTAATTTAATAAGTATCGACATTATTGGCACTAGCCAAGACAATAAAAATACAATAATAACTGTCGAAAAAATAAGATCAAAAAGACGTTTGACAGTTTTATTAAAACGTTCTTCTTGTAAAATATTTCGCTGTGAAATAACTGGAATGTAATCGTAAAATTCGAATTTGATATTAGATGAAAGCATTTGCTTTTCGCTCGGAATAAACTTTAATGTTTTCAAATTATTATCAGCAAAGTCAATAATATCAATCACCTGATTGTCTGACAAATCGGCCATCGCGCAATAAATTTCATCAATTTTGTTCTCTAAGACGAAAGAAAGACATTGATTGATTTTTTCCTTTTTGTGTTCCTGTAATGAAAATACATTTTCTAAGAAATATCCATAATCTGGATTCTCAGTAAAAAAGTGTTTTAGCGGTTTGATATTTTCATCATTCCCTAACAGTACTACTTTTCTATAATTTCCCCCGTATAAAACGCGAAACCGTCTTAGAAAATAATATATAAATAGCTTCACCAATACTATTAAAATGGTAGCTGTAAAGACAAATAATACTATCTTTTTTTGATTTCCAAATTCAGAGTAAAATAGTTCTAAAGCGAGACAATACAAGCCAAATAAAACCGATTGTTTTACCGTTTTATTCAAAATACTAATAACCTTTGTATACCGATAGACTTCGTAAAATCCTAAATAAATGGCACTTACAAACCATCCACAAGTAATCAGTATTGAATATACCACTAAATTATTATGAAATGGAAGCATATAAATAGAGAGAGCATTGATGATACTTAAATCAATCAAATAAGAAAAAGGGCGAATATAGCCTGAATATCTTCCTGTTTTTGCAACCACTATTTTATATAGCTTGAAAAATCTTTGTGTTCCTCTTTTGAAAGTTCTTCTTTAGACAACGATTTAAAATAATCATACGTAATTTTCATTCCTTCAGCACGTCCTATTTTAGCCTCCCAACCTAATAACTCTTTAGCTTTAGAGATATCTGGCTGTCTTTGTAATGGATCATTTACAGGAAGTGGATGATAGACCACTTTTTGGTTTGTTCCTGTTAATTTAATTATTTCGTCAGCAAAATCCTTAATGGTGATTTCATCTGGATTACCAATATTTACTGGAAAAACATAATCAGAATGTAGTAATCTAAAAATTCCTTCTATTTGATCATCTACATAACAAAAAGAACGCGTTTGCATTCCGTCGCCAAAAATTGTTAAATCTTCTCCACGAATCGCTTGACCTATAAATGCTGGAATAACTCGTCCATCATTGAGACGCATTCGAGGTCCGTAAGTATTAAAAATGCGAACAATTCTGGTCTCCACGCCATGAAAAGTGTGATACGCCATAGTAATAGATTCTTGGAATCGCTTAGCTTCATCATAAACACCTCTTGGCCCTATCGTATTTACATTACCATAATATTCTTCGGTTTGTGGATGTACCAATGGATCTCCATACACTTCAGAAGTAGATGCAATAAGAATTCTAGCATTTTTAACTCTAGCTAAACCTAAAAGATTATGGGTTCCTAATGAACCTACTTTTAGGGTTTGAATTGGTATTTTCAGGTAATCAATTGGACTTGCTGGCGAAGCAAAATGAAGAATATAATCTAAATCTCCTGGAACATGAACAAATTTTGTAATGTCATGATGATAAAATTCAAAATGCTCTAATTTGAAAAGATGCTCTATGTTTTTTAAGTCTCCCGTAATAAGATTATCCATACCTATGACAGCATAACCTTCTTTTATAAATCGGTCACAAAGATGAGAGCCTAAAAATCCTGCTGCTCCAGTAATAAGTATTCTTTTCATATTATTTGTAATTGTTCAAAACCAATTATGATCTGATTTTATAATTTATTTTACGTTAAAAATTTGTTCTAAAATCTTAATCGTAATTAAATAAGTTGGTTTAACACCAGAAGTTCCTAATCCGCCAGAAGCTAATGTACTTCCAGTTTCTAATGGATTATCTGAGGCGTAATAAGCATATCTCACTTTCACATCATGAGGCACACTCTTTCTAATTTTTGATGCAGATTGAATCGCTTTTTGATAATAGGAACCTTCCATTTCCAGCCCAATAATTCCCCATGTTGACTCATGGAAAAATTTAAGTAAGTCTCTATTTTGTAATGATGTTCCTAAAACAGTAACCATTGGACCTGCAAAAACTGCAATATCATTTCCTTCAAACATTTCAGCTGTTAGTTGATTTTCGAAAAAATAATTATCAGCAGTTCCTTCATTTATATGTGCATTCGGAATCATAATATCTCCTTTTCCACCTTCTAGAATTCCTGCTTTTCCCATTATAGAAACCGACTCAACATTCATCAGGATATCTTTTTTATAGGGTTTCAGTAACTCATCGATTGTTTCATAAGCTTGTTCTCCAAAAGCGTAATCCATAACAATTAAAACCGGTTTTTTATCACCTAAATCTGCGGAAGCAAAAGATGTTTTTGACCAATTAATTTTAGCGGTATCGAATATTTGAATATCAATATTAGTCCCTGAAGTATCTGGCAACGAAATCATTCCGTACTTTAATGCGACAGCTGAAACTTCATCTCTTAAAACATCAGCTCCAGATTTACTTAATTCTTCATAGATAAAGAAATCTGATTTGTCTTTAAACTTAGTTTTTAAAACCTCAGTTGCAAAAATAGAATTCATTACAGAATGCATATTCGCACTGATAACATGAATCGGTCGATCTAAAAGCTGATTTTCTTCTAAAACTTTCTTAATGTTTGTAGCCCAAATTTCACCGTGAATGTGGTGACCTAAGCGCTCTCTTAAAATAGGACTAAAAGTTATCGTTCTCTTATTATCGTCAACAATTTCTTCGATAGCTAGTTTGCCCAACCAAAATATAACATGCAAAAAACGATCTGGTGCAGCAGCAGACCCAAAAGCATCATAAATATCTAATACCTCTTCAAATGTTCTACCTAAAATATTGGCTGCATGCGAAATCGCTTTCTCTTTTTCGACCAAAGTCAGTTTTTTCTTTTGAGAAACTGCCTGTTCCAGCTTAAACCAATCACGAGAAACTTCACCTGCGTCATCAAGTAAAACTCTATTTCTAATTTTGTGAGATTCTATAAAAATAAAAGTCAAATGTGTTAAAATATCATAAATGTCAGAACGACCTCTGGTAATTTCCACATTCATTTGCTCCTCATCAATCCTATAACAATTGCGTCGTCTTTTAGGAGGGACAATAGCTTGAAAATGAGATTTAGAATACCCTTCCTCAGAAGTTAAGTTTATAAATCTGCATTCTTCGATTCCCACTGGAAGACGCTCGATTACATATAAAAGTCCATTCAATTCTACTTTTTCTTCTCCTATATTTCCATAAATTTCTGGACGTAATGCCAGTAATGCTTCTCTTAACGTATCACCAGAAATTCCCATTGGTTTATAAAAACCTCTGTTGAATAAATGACGCATTGTAATGTACATTTTTTCAATTGCTGCTGATGATTCTTGTGCTCTAGAACGAGATATATTTTTTGTTTCTTTCATATTAAACTATTTATTTTTTATTCGAATATGGAATTTGCGTAAATCTCGAGTGTATATTTCATCGAAATTTCGGTACGCTCATTTCATTTTCTAATTTTTTTATAGCCTTCAAAGGTAAGGTATTTATTTACTTTTCAATAAATCAACAATCTTCCTATCGTTAGAAAGTCTTGGAATTTTATTTTGTCCTCCTAATTTGCCAATTGATTTCATATAATCTTGAAAACCATTTTTGATAACAGGAGTAACAACCAACTTTTGAAGCACTTTACCAACAATCAAATCGTCATAATACATGTTTTGTTTTCGCATCGCATTATCTATCGCTTCCGCAAAAGTAGCGCTGTTCTCTGGTTCGTTCTCAAATTCTACAAACCATTCATGGTAAGGTAAACCAGTTGCTGGCGAAATTTGAGGCGCAACAGTAAATTCGTTTATTCTAACAGCAGTTCCTTCAATGGCTTCTTGTAAAGCACTTTCCACTTCTTTCCCTATTACATGCTCTCCAAAAGCAGAAATATAATGTTTAATTCGACCTGAAACGATAATTCTATACGGTTTTAAACAAACAAATTGAACGGTATCACCAATGTTATATCCCCACAATCCTGCATTAGTTGAAATAATCAAAACATAATTGACATTTAATTCAACTTCGCCAATGGTATATCGTTTAGCATTTTCATTTTGAAATTCGTCGCTTTTTATAAATTCATAGAAAATTCCGCCGTTCAATAGTAACAACATTCCTTTTTCTTTCTGAGAATCCTGATAAGCAAAAAATCCTTCAGAAGCTGGAAATAACTCGATACTATCTACTTTTCGACCTATTAAATTTTCAAATTTAGCGCGATAGGGCTCATAATTGACACCGCCGTAAATAAACAAATTGAAATTTTTAAATATTTCGCCTACTGGTTTTCCTCCTTTTTCTTGTAATTTCTCAAAATACATTTGGACCCAAGAAGGAATCCCAGAAATCACAGACATATTTTCGCTAAAAGTTTCTTCGACTATAGCGTTCACTTTAGTTTCCCAATCCTCAATGCAATTAGTTTCTAATGATGGCATTCTATTTTTTTGAAGATATTTTGGAACAAAATGAGCTACAATACCAGACAAACGACCCAGTTTCACACCATTTTGTTCTTCGAGAATTGGGCTACCTTGTAGAAAAATCATTTTTCCATCGACAAAATCTGCATTTCCAGTTTCGTGAATATAATGCAAAATCGCATTTCTAGCAGCTTCAATATGATACGGCATCGATTCCTTAGTTAGTGGAATGTATTTTGCGCCAGATGTTGTACCAGAAGTTTTTGCAAAATATAAAGGTTTCCCTTTCCAAAGTACATTTTCAACGCCGTTTACAACCTTATCAACATAAGGTTTTAATCCTTCGTAATCTCTTACTGGAACATGTTTAGCAAAATCAGAAGTAGTTTTTATTTTTTCAAAATGATGATCGATACCAAATTGCGTATTCTTGGCTTCTCGTATCAATTTAAGAAAAACTTTTTTTTGAGTTTCAACCGGTGTATTAACCCACGCTTGGGTTTTATTATATATTTTCTTAGCAAATATTTTTGCTGCAATAGATTTTATTGACATAGTTGTTTTATTTTGTCATCAAGACACAAAGGCACTTTTTTAATTTTTAGATTTTTTAGTACTTCTCTTTTTAGGCGCTACATCTTTATTAGGTTGAGCATCTTTTTCCTCTTTTAAAACGTCATTACGTAATTCTAGTTCTTCCTCTGAAGCTTTTAATTTCTCAGGGCTAACTATCTCTTCAGTAGAGGAAAGTATCGAATCTTTATTAAACTTAGCATAATCTAATTGTCCTGTGAGAACTTTTCTTATTGACAAAATGTAAGCTTCATTTTTCTTTAAAGCAACAGTTAAAGAATCAGACTTTAGTGCTAACTCAGTAGCATCTTTTTTTAATTTTGTTGAAGAATACCCAGGAATAAATTCACGTAAAGGAGTAAAAGCAATTATAAAAGTAGTAATAGTTGTAATAATAATAGCTCCCAAGGTTGCTACTATAAATACGTTCATCAAAGTAAGTTTCAACGAAAAAGTTTCCTCAAATGTGTCTTCGTTTAAAATTATTAAACGTCTTTTATTGAATAAATTTTCTTTGATTTTGCGTCTTTTCAGTCTTTTTTTAGACATACCTTTTTATTATTAATGCGAATCAAGGGTTAAAAAATTAAATTTATAAAAGCAGATGCTATTTTTCCAAAAATATGGACTAGTAATCCCTTACTTGACCTTACTTTA
>NZ_JBANDI010000024.1:0-68922 GCF_039123485.1 Flavobacterium sp. PL12 | reverse complement strand
AAACAAAAAACAGTAGTAAACTTTTGCTCACTACTGTTTAATAATTTGTATATTTATTTTATTAATCCTGTATCGTTTTTTTAGGACTAGACATTTTTTTTAGAAAAACTTAAACCTTCATGATTTCAGCTTCCTTATGAACTAAAAGTTCGTCGATTTTTTTGATAAAAGTATTAGTCAAAGTTTGAACTTCTTCTTCAGCATTTTTACATAGATCTTCAGATGTTCCGTCTTTTTCTAATTTTTTGATATCAGTGTTAGCATCTTTACGAGCGTTTCTAATTCCCACTTTAGCATCTTCTGATTCCACTTTTGCTTGTTTAGCAAGATCGCGTCTTCGTTCCTCTGTTAAAGCTGGAACGCTGATAATAATTACATCACCGTTATTCATTGGGTTAAACCCTATGTTTGCGATCATGATTGCTTTTTCAATTACGTGTAGCATATTTTTTTCAAAAGGCTGTAAAGTAATTGTTCTTGCATCAGGAACACTAATTTTAGACACTTGAGAAAGTGGTGTTGCTGATCCATAATAATCTACAAAAACACTTCCTAGCATCGCCGGAGATGCTTTCCCAGCACGAATATTTAAAAATTCCTTTTCTAAATGCGCAATAGAACCTGTCATAGATTCTTTGGTACTATCTAATATAAATTCAATTTCTTCAGTCATTATTTTAAGATTTTAGATTCATTCAATAGATAAAGATTGATGTTATTTCTTGTGCAACCTTTTACTATTTCATAATCGCTTTATATATTTACTACGGTTCCTATATTTTCTCCTTCGCAGATCTTCAATAGATTTCCTGTATTGTTCATATCAAAAACTACGATTGGCAGTTTATTTTCTTGGCTCAATGTAAAAGCAGTAGTGTCCATTACATTCAAACCTTTTTTAAGTACATCTTCAAAAGAAATAAAATCAAATTTCACAGCTGTTGGGTTTTTCTCAGGATCACAATCGTAAACTCCGTCTACGCGCGTTCCTTTTAAAATTACATCGGCATTCATTTCAATACCTCTTAATACTGCTGCAGTATCTGTTGTGAAATATGGGTTTCCAGTTCCCGCTCCAAAAATTACAATTCTTCCTTTTTCAAGGTGGCGATCTGCTCTTCTTTTAATGTAAGGCTCTGCTATAGATTCCATTTTTAACGCCGTTTGCAAACGGGTTTTCATACCTTTTTCCTCAAGTGCACCTTGCAATGCCATTCCGTTAATCACTGTTGCCAGCATTCCCATATAATCACCTTGCACTCTGTCCATTCCTGCACTTGCTCCAGCAACTCCTCTAAAAATATTTCCACCGCCTATAACAATTGCGATTTCTACTCCTTTATCGTGTATTTGCTTAATTTCATCGGCATATTCACCTAATCTTTTCGGATCAATTCCGTATTGCAAGTCACCCATCAAGGCTTCACCACTTAATTTTAGAAGAATTCTTTTGTATTTCATTTTGAGTTGAGTTGATTGGTGCAAATATAGACATATTCTGATTTTTAAAAAAAGTGTTGTCTACATTTTATAAATTAAGTTTTTCGTAGGAATCTTTTGCGGCTTTATAGCCAATTTTAAAAACGTTATCCATCTTTATTTTGTTGGTTTCGAATGTGCTATAGATTGATAAATCAGTAGGTTCGATTACCCAGTCGCAGCTATTAAATTTATGTATATTTGAATTTGCTGAAAGAATATCAAATGCCCTACTAGTAACGGCTTTGATCGAATTCAAATCTTTTGCTTCAATCTTTTGAATTGGACTAACATAAATACCTATTAAAGTTTCGCAATGTCCTTGTAAAATGTCAGTTGGAAAGTGATTTAAAATCCCACCATCGCTGTATAATCTTCCATCAATTTCATAGGGAGACATAATTCCTGGAAAGGCGGATGAGGCTAATATTGCATCAACAATTTTAGTATCTTGCCCAAAAACTTTTAATTTTCCACGCACCATATCCGTTGCTGTGATCTGAATTGGAATTTTTAATTCTCCTAATACTGCGTCTTTGAAAATACTTTGAAAATAATGTTTGAACGCTTCAGAATCTATTAGTCCCGCTTTTTTAAAAGTAAGATGCTTCCAATGAAAAAGATAAATAGATTTAAAAAAGGTTAAAATTTCTTCAGGCGTTTTCCCCCAAGAATATAACGCACCAACAATTGAACCCGCGCTCGTGCCAGCAATTCGATCTGGACGGATGTTTTGTTCTTCTAAAAACTTTATTGCTCCTGCGTGCGCTAAACCTTTAGAACCTCCACCAGAAAGGATTAGTCCAATTGATTTTGTTTGTAAATCCATATTCATTATTTGGCCTAAAATTACTCTTTTTGAACTTTAGAAAGTGATATTTGTCACTTTATAACCCCTTTTTTGTGCTAACTTTGTGAATGTAAATCAACAATTATGAAAACTGCAATAGCTAAAGGATTATTTAATAGTCATCCTTATTTAGAATATAGAAAATTAGTTTCCGATTTATTATTGGAAAATAAATCAACAGGAAGCGAGCAATCTGATGATTTGACTAATTACAGCACACTAAACGAAACAAGAATGAATCGTTTAGATAAAACAATGAAAATCTCTGAGGAAAACAGTGTTAAATTGAAGTCATTAGAAAGAGAGTATATCTGGCTAGTTATTTCAGAAGGTTGGTGTGGCGACGCAGCTCAATTATTACCTATTGTTAACAAAATGGCAATTGAATCAGGTAAAATAGAATTGAGTATTGTTTTAAGAGATGAGAACGAAGCTTTAATGAATTTGTTTTTAACTAATAATTCTAAGTCGATTCCAATAGTTATTATCGTTGACAAACAAACAGGAGAGTTAATGGGTCATTGGGGACCAAGGCCAAAAGGAGCCATAACTTTGATCCAAGATTATAAAAAGGAATTTGGAGTTGTGGATGAAACGGCAAAAACTAATTTACAACTTTGGTACTTGCATGATAAAGGAATTTCTACTCAAAATGAATTGCTTGAGTTGATGCAAGAAATAGATTCTTAAACAGAGTTTTTTAGTAATTTGAAACGGTAATCGTGTAAAATAATTTTAATTTTTTAATCGAATAATTATTTGTAACTTAGTGAATGCTAACCAAGTCTATTATTTGATTTACTTTCTGTAGGTGTTTGATTATTGTTTAACAATTTAAATAACATCATTATAAAAAAATTATTAGAAAGATTTTATGATTACGTTTCGTACGTACTTTTTGGAGGCGAGAAAGCAGCTCATTATTAATCGATGCTTTTAAGCTATCTAAAATTGAAAAGTATGGATTAAATTTACTTTAGTTTTTTAACTGAAAACACATTTTAAATTTTATTTTAAAAATTTGAAATGTGTTTTCTGTTTTATAATAGCTGAAGCAGATTTAAAAACTAATGAGGGAAATTCCTAAACTTATATTTCCGGAGTCTTTTTGCGTGCTTATAGGCAGAGCATAATGGTTCAGTTCGATATAAAGTAGCAAATCATCACTCTGTAATCCTAGACTTATTTTTTTGTAATCACCTATCAAATTGCCACGACCTAATGCCATAGCTTTTCCCAATCCTAGTTGTAATGTAATTCTGGTATCTTCTCCCACTTTTGGACTTAAACGAAAATTGGCAAAAACAGGAACAACGACTAATTTATCAGTCCATTCCCAATTGATTCCGCTGTGAATTCCTAGACCGAGCCATTTTTTATAATGAACTCCATAACCTAGTTTTGCGCCTAAACCGTCAGGAACAAACCACGTGCCTTTTTTTTGGGTGTATTCATCAACGATATTCGCATCCGGATTTCCTCTTATTGCTATTGTAACGTCAAATTGTGTATAAATGAATTTGTTGCTTTGAGAATAAGCACTAAAACTTAGTAGTATAAAAAATATTAGAATTTTAAATGACCTACGTATTTTAAACATCAGTCGTCAAACTATCCTCAAAAGCGGTAACATCAATCCCATCTATTACATTGTAATCGCCAATTTTAGTACGACGTAGCGCTGTTAAATGAGAGCCAGAATTCATTGCTTTTCCAAAATCGTATGCTAGTGAACGAATATAGGTTCCTTTACTACAAACGACTCTAAAGTCTATTTGTGGCAACGAAATTCTAGTGATTTCGAATTCGTAAATGGTAGTTTTTCTAAATGCTATTTCGACAGTTTCTCCTGCGCGAGCATGCTCATACAAGCGTACACCATCTTTTTTTATGGCAGAATAAATTGGAGGTTTTTGATCTATCTCTCCAAGAAATTGTTTAACTGTTTCATGAATCAAAGCTTCGTCAATATGCGAAGTTGGATACGTATTGTCAATTTCAGTTTCTAAATCGTAGGATGGAGTAGTTGCTCCTATGAAGAATGTTCCAGTATATTCTTTGGCTTGACCTTGAAGCTCTGTAATTCTCTTAGTAAACTTACCGGTGCAAACTAACAATAATCCAGTTGCGAGAGGATCAAGAGTTCCTGCATGACCGATCTTAAATTTTTTGGGAAGTCCAAGCTTATTTATTAATGCGTATTTTAATTTATTGACCGCTTGAAAGGAAGTCCAATTCAGCGGTTTGTCGATAAGTAAAATTTGTCCGTCTAAGTAATCTTCGACTGTCTTCAAAAGATATTATTTAAAGTATGAAAAGTAAACCAATAAAAATAATCCAACAACAATGCGGTACCAACCCCAAGGTTTAAAACCGTATTTTTTAATGATTTGGATAAAGAATTTAATTGCTAAAACGGCAACTACAAAAGCAACAACATTTCCGATAAGAAATAATTTAATGTTTTCATCTGATTTTAATATCAGTTCGTAGCCTTTCATCTGCGAAGCTTCGTACGTCTTCATGAAAAGAGAATAACAAGTTACTGCCATCATTGTAGGTACAGCAAGGAAAAAAGAAAATTCAGCTGCGACGTGACGTGTTAATCCTTGTTGCATACCACCAATTATCGAAGCGGCAGAGCGACTTGTTCCTGGCATCATAGCTAAACATTGCCAAAAACCAATAATTACTGCTTTTTTGATCGTAATATCTTCTTCTCTTAGTACAGTTGGATTTTTGAAACGATCGTCTATGAATAGAAGGATGACTCCACCTACTATTAAAACGATGGCTATAGGAATAGGATCTCCTAAAACTGCTTCAATTTTATCGTCAAATAATTTCCCTAAAACTAAAGCAGGAATTACTGCAAAAACAAGTTTAATGTAAAAATCAAATTTTGAGAAGTCGAAAAATTTCTTCCAATATAAAGCTACAACAGCTAGTATGGCTCCAAATTGAATTGAAACTTGGAAAAGTTTTACGAAATCATCCTCTTGAATTCCAAAATAAGAACTTAGAAAAACCATGTGAGCGGTTGAAGAAACAGGTAGATATTCTGTTAAACCTTCAATGATGGCAATTAAAAATGCCTGTAATGTATTCATTTATGCGTTTTTTGGATTCTTAAGAATAGCGTATATTGTAATCCCAAAACCAATTAAAACGGTTGTTGGAGCTAATCGAATTCTTCTAAAATTAAAGATTTCTTCGCTGAATACATTTGGATCATCACTTCCGCCGCCTGCCATTAGAATAAATCCTAAAGTAATTACTCCAATTCCAATTAATAGGATTTTATAATTTATTTTGTGAAAAAGAAATTCAGATTGTTGCTCTTTGTTTTTCATAATGTCATTGCGAGGAATGAAATAATCACATTCCTAATTTAAATTATTTAATATAAATCGTCAGTTCTTAAATTTAAGAAACGTTGTGTTGCAGAGTACGTGCTTAACCAAGTGATTAATACTCCGATTGCTAAAACTGCTAGTAAAATCATTCCTATTGCAGCTTTATCTTCTAATATGCCAAGATTAGGAAAACTATTTTCAACGTAAAGTAAGACTCCTATTAATGCTAAGACTGCTAATACCGCTCCTATCATTCCTAATTTTATACTGCGAGTGATAAATGGTTTTCTAATAAAAGACTTTGTCGCACCAACCATTTGCATCGTTTTTATAATAAATCGATTTGAATGAATTGATAATCGCAATGAGCTATTAATTAATAAAACAGCGATAATAGCTAGAAATCCGCTGATTATTAAAATCCACGAACTTACTTTTTTAATATTATCGTTAACTAAATTTACTAATTGTTTATCGTAAACGATATCAGAAATCATTGCATTTTTACGCAAGTTGGTTTCTATTTTTGCAATGCTATCCTTAATTACATAATCTGCTTTTAAGTGGATGTCATATGAATTTTGTAGTGGATTTTCACCTAGAAAAGTCATGAAATCTTCACCTATTATATCTGTATGTTGTTTAGCTGCTGCATCTTTAGCAACAAAATCATATGATTTCACAAAACGACTTGCTTTCAATTCTGTTCCAAAGCCTTTCAAAATACTATCATTAGCTTCATTTTTGAAAAAAACCGTCATGGCAATATTTTCTCTAAAATCGTTTGCTAATTTATTAGAATTTACAATGAAAAGACCTAAAATTCCCAGTAGAAATAAAACTAAGAAAACACTTAGTACTACTGAAAAATAAGAGGAAATTAACCGGCGTTTTTGAAAATTATCAAAGGAAGAACTCATAGTTTATTGAAATTATTGGGTAAAAATAACAAAGAATTTCTTTATTTAAAGTTAATAACGCCCAAAGTTTCAACTTTCGTACAATAAACGTAAATTTGGCACCTTAAAACAATCATTTCCCGAAAAAAAACGAAACAATTGTTAAAAACAGTTGGTCTGAATCTTATATTATGAAATACAATCCGAACGAAATTGAAGCCAAATGGCAAAAATATTGGTTAGAAAACCAAACCTTCAAAGCCGAAAATAATTCAGAAAAACCTAAGTATTATGTTCTTGATATGTTTCCTTATCCATCTGGAGCAGGTTTACACGTAGGACATCCTCTTGGTTATATTGCATCGGATGTATATTCTCGTTATAAAAGACATCAAGGATTTAATGTTTTGCATCCAATGGGTTACGATAGTTTTGGATTACCGGCGGAGCAATATGCGATTCAAACAGGACAACGCCCAGAAGATACTACATCGGTAAATATTGATGGTGGAGTTGATAAAGAAGGAAATAAAATTGCTGGCTACAGAAAGCAATTAGATAATATTGGATTTTCATTCGATTGGAGCCGTGAAGTGCGTACATCAAATCCAGATTATTACAAACATACACAATGGATTTTTATCCAATTATTCAATTCTTGGTATAACAAAAATAGCGATAAGGCAGAAGATATTTCGACTTTGACTGCAATTTTTTCAATAGAAGGAAATGCAAATGTAAATGCTGTTTGTGATGATAACATTCAGGAATTTTCTGCAAGTGAGTGGAATGCTTTCGCAAAAGAACAACAAGAGAAGATTTTATTACAATATAGACTGACCTATTTAGCGGAAACTGAAGTGAACTGGTGTCCAGGATTAGGAACGGTTTTAGCGAATGACGAAATTGTAAATGGAGTTTCAGAGCGTGGCGGATTTACAGTAGTTCGTAAAAAAATGACGCAATGGAGCATGCGTATATCTGCTTATGCAGAGCGATTATTGACAGGTTTAAACGATATTGACTGGAGCGAAAGCATCAAAGAAAGTCAGAGAAACTGGATTGGAAAATCTGTTGGAGCGATGGTTTCATTTCATGTGAAAGACCACAACGAGAAGATTGATGTTTTCACAACCCGTCCTGATACTATTTTTGGAGTAACGTTCATGACATTGGCGCCAGAACATGAATTAGTTGCTAAAATCACCACTGCAGATCAAAAAGCTGCTATTGAATCGTACATTGAAAAAACATCAAAACGTTCTGAAAGAGAGCGTATGGCTGATGTAAAAACAATCTCAGGAGTTTTTACAGGAGCGTATGCAGAACATCCGTTTACTAAAGAAGCAATTCCGGTTTGGATTGGGGATTATGTTTTGGCAGGTTATGGAACAGGAGCGGTGATGGCTGTTCCTTGTGGAGATGAAAGAGATTTTGCTTTTGCTACTTTCTTCAAAGGACAAGAAGGAATGCAAGAAATTAAAAATATTTTCGCTTTAAATTCCCCTACAGTGGAGGGGTGCCCGCAGGGTGGGGTGGATTTTGCTTATGGTGATAAAAATGGATTTACCATTGCTAATTCCGATTTCTTAGACGGAATGGATTACAAGCAAGCAACTCATAAAGTTATTGAAGAGCTGGAGAAGCTAAAACAAGGAAAAGGAAAAACAAATTACCGTTTGCGTGATGCTGTTTTTTCTCGTCAAAGATATTGGGGAGAACCATTTCCAGTATATTATGTAAATGGCTTGCCGCAAATGATTGATGTAAAACATTTGCCTATTATATTGCCAGAAGTAGAAAAGTATTTACCAACAGAAGATGGATTACCACCTTTAGGTAATGCTTTAGTTTGGGCTTGGGACACGGAAAAGAACAAAGTAGTAAATACGGATTTAGTAAATAACACAACTATTTTTCCTTTAGAATTAAACACAATGCCAGGATGGGCGGGAAGTTCATTCTACTGGATGCGTTATATGGATGCGCACAATGAAAACGAATTTGCTAGCAAAGAAGCTTTGGCTTATTGGGAAAGTGTTGATTTGTATATTGGTGGAAACGAACATGCAACAGGACATTTATTGTATTCTCGTTTTTGGAATAAATTCTTAAAAGATAAAGGCTTTGCGCCAACAGAAGAGCCGTTCAAAAAACTGATCAATCAGGGAATGATTTTAGGAATGAGTGCTTTTGTGTATCGATTAGATGGAACAAATACGTATGTTTCGAAAAATAAAATAGAAGATCAAAATGTACAACCAATTCACGTAGACGTTTCTATGGTAAATGCTTCGGATGAATTGGATATAGAAAGATTCAAAGCGTGGAGAGAAGATTATAGAGATGCTGGATTTATCACAGATGAAAATGGTAAATATATCGTTGGTCGCGAAGTCGAAAAAATGTCTAAATCAAAGTACAATGTAGTTACTCCAGATGATATTTGTAATGAATATGGAGCAGATACTTTGCGTTTGTACGAAATGTTTTTGGGTCCTTTGGAGCAAGCTAAACCTTGGAATACGGCTGGAATTTCTGGAGTTTTTGGTTTCTTGAAAAAATTATGCCGTTTGTACTTTGACGAAAACGGTTTGATTATTACCGATGAAGTACCATCAAAAGAGAACTTAAAATCATTACATAAAACGATTAAAAAAGTTGCGGAAGACATTGAAAACTTCTCTTTCAACACTTCAGTGTCGCAGTTTATGATTTGTGTGAATGAATTGTCGACTCAAAATTGTCATTCTCGTGCTATTTTAGAGCCATTAGCTATTGTGATTGCGCCTTATGCTCCGCACATCGCTGAAGAGTTATGGTCGTTATTAGGTCATAAAGATTCAATTGCAACGGTTGCTTTTCCAGTTTTCGAAGCAGCACACTTAATAGAAAGCGAAAAAGAATATCCAGTTTCTTTCAATGGAAAAATGCGTTTCACAATCAAATTACCTTTGGATTTAACCAAGGAGCAAATTGAGGAAATCGTAATGAAAGATGAAAGAACCATTAAACAATTAGAGGGTAAAACACCAAATAAAGTAATCATCGTTCCGGGAAAAATTATTAATTTGGTTGGATAATATTGCTTCGATTAAAATTTGAAAAGTCCAAATTCCACCCGCTGGAGTTTGGACTTTTTTCATATATTTCTAATTGATTAAAACTTCTACTAAAATAATAGTAAAAGTTAATCCGCTTCTATCGTTTAGTAATTACTTGACAAATTTATTTACAGAAACAATCTGATCCATTTGTCATGCTGGATGCATCCAAACTCGCAAGACTAAAATACCCGAGACGCTTACCTCTAGATAAAATTTTAGCTCGTAATCGATATTAAAAAAACGCGATAAAGTAATAAGTATGAATTATCAATTATTTAACTATTGCCAATTTGGCATTTTATAATTTTGGTTCACAATTTGATGTTTCATTTGTAAGATTTTAAAAAAAATAAAAAATATAAATATGGGAAGTGGATATTTAATTCTTGCCGGAGCTATTATGCTTTTCAGCTGGCTAGTAAGTTCAAGACTGAAAAGTAAATTTGAGCATTATTCTAAATTGCAATTGCAAAACGGAATGTCAGGTGCTGAAATTGCTGAAAAAATGCTTGCTGATAATGGAATTCGGGATGTGCGAGTAATCTCTACACCGGGTCGTTTAACAGATCACTATAATCCTGCTGATAAAACAGTTAATTTAAGTGAGGCAGTTTATAATCAGCGAAATGCTGCTGCTGCTGCAGTTGCCGCACATGAGTGTGGTCACGCCGTGCAACACGCTGTAGGTTATCAATGGTTGACAATGCGTTCTAAATTAGTTCCAATTGTAAATGTGGCTTCAAGTTATATGCAGTGGATTTTATTGGGAGGAATTTTAATGCTGAAAACATTTCCACAATTATTATTAGTAGGAATTGTGATTTTTGCCGCAACAACATTATTTTCAATTGTTACTTTGCCAGTTGAGTATGATGCCAGTAATCGCGCATTAGCTTGGTTAGAGAATAAAAGAATGTTAACGCAACAAGAGCAAGCAGGAGCAAAGGATTCACTGAAATGGGCAGCTAGGACTTATGTAGTAGCTGCACTAGGATCGATAGCGACATTACTATACTACGTGTCCATTTACATGGGTGGAAGTAGAAGAGATTAATTTGATAATCTCAAATGATTTAAAAGTAGCCGATTCGTTATTAAATGAGTCGGCTTTTTTATTATCGAGCTATTATATTCAAATATTATAATTGAATCTGTCTATCAATTTGTTGGTCCAGTGAAATAAAGGTTTCAGTTCTTGAAACACCTTCTATTGCTTGGATTTTTGTGTTGAGCAAATGCATTAAATGCTCGTTATCCCTACATATTATTTTTATGAGAATCGACCAGTTTCCAGTCGTGTAGTGACATTCTAATACTTCAGGAATTTTTTTTAAGTCCTTTACTGCTTCTGGGTTTCGAGCGGCTTTATCAAGATAGATTCCCACAAAGGCCATTGTGTTGTAGCCCAATATTTTGTTGTTTACAGTGAATTTAGATCCTGAAATAACACCCGATTGCTCTAATTTTCTCAAACGTTGATGAATTGCTGCACCAGAAATTCCAATTTTATTCGCGATTTGGAGAATCGGTTTCCGAGCATCATCCATCAAATCGCGTAAAATTTCTTTATCAATACCGTCAATTTCTACTATTAAGGAATTTATTTTCATGAGTTATAATTTTAAACTAAAATAGAGATTTTAGTTCTAATTTTCAATCAAATTTAAATAAACATTGCTCTGAAAATGTAATTCGATTGTTTTGTGCATAAAAAAAGCCATTCATATTTGAATGGCTTTTAAATCTTTATCAAAAAATATTATTTTATTTTCCTTTATTCGCTTCTGTTATGTATTTTTCTAAAGCCATCGTCATTGATGGAGTTGCTGGTGTTGGAGCAAGAATGTCAACTCTTAAACCATGATCCAGCGCTTCTTTTTGAGTAGTACTTCCAAAAACAGCAATGCGAGTATTGTTTTGTTCGAACTTTGGAAAGTTCATAAACAGTGATTTTATCCCTGTTGGACTAAAGAAAGCCAAGACGTCATAATAAACATCGGCAAGATCTGATAAGTCGCTCATTACTGTCTTGTAAAAAACAGCTGGAGCCCAATCTACTTTTAAACCATTTAAGGTAACTGTTGCGTCAGCATTTAATTGGTCTGAAGCAGGTAACAAGAATTTTTCGTCCTTGTATTTTTTAATTAGAGGAGATAAATCAGCAAAATCTTTAGGTCCTACATAGATTTTACGTTTTCTGTAAACGACATATTTTTGTAAGTAAAAAGCAATAGCTTCTGATTGACAAAAATATTTTAAACTTTCTGGAACTTTAAAGCGCATTTCCTCAGCTACTCTAAAGAAGTGATCAACAGAATTTTTACTTGTTAATATAATTGCAGTGTAATTGTTAAGATCAATTTTTTGAAGTCTGATCTCTTTTGCATTTACGCCTTCTACATGAATGAAAGGTCTGAAATCAATTTTTACTTTATGCTTTTGTTGAAGTTCAAAGTAAGGTGAATTTTCGACCTTAGGTTCAGGTTGTGATACCAAAATTGTTTTCACTTTCATAATTTCACTTTTTCTAAGCATTTCCCTTTGTAAACCAATAATACATAAAATAATAGGGTGCTATTTCGAGAGCGCAAAGATATAAAATAAAGTAAAACAACTTGCCGAATATTATATTTTGATAATTTTTTATTGAAATCAAATATGTCAACGCGTTAGTTATCAGTATTATGGCGATAATAATTAACGGGATATTTCGTGAAAATGAGTCGTAATAGAACAAAATTATATTGAAAGGAAGTATGAATAGACCAATGTACGTTCTATATGTCACTTTTTGAAGGTTAAATTGATCCATAAAATCCTCAATATTAAAGGATGTAGCAATTATTTTTTCTATCAAATACTTCGATAAAATAAAGAAAACTAAAAAAGTAAAAATTTGAATGTAGAGCAACCAATCTGTTTTTGATGCGTAACCAAAATAGCTTAATGTTATTTGTACAAAAAAGGCAAGAGAAATGACTTGAACAAAAAATAAGGAAAGAGTAAAACCGCTTTTTAAATTTGTGTTGTCTTTATAAACTTTAATGTATTTGTTCGAATAAATAAGATTGGTAAAATCGGCAAATCTGTTTTCAAAAACGGATTTAGTAATGGCGATAATACCAAATGACAGAACAAAAAGTACTGTTGCCCAGTCTTTGCTCTCTATTATCCTAGGATGAAGTATAGTTTCAATCATAACGCTGCAAAAATACTAATTTTTATATCATTCTTTTTATTATAATATTATTAAGGTTGTAATGGCATAAAAAGTTTACTTTTGCCCTGAAATTAGTCGACATATGAATGATTGTATTGTTATAATTCCTACCTATAACGAAATTGAAAATATTGAAAGCATTATTCGATCTGTGCTATCGCAAAGAAAGGCTTTCCATGTTCTAATAATTGACGATAATTCTCCAGATCATACAGCTGATAAGGTTATTTTACTACAAGCAGAATTTGAAGGAAGATTGTTTTTGGAAAAAAGAGAAAAAAAATCAGGATTAGGAACGGCTTATGTTCACGGATTTAGATGGGCGTTAAAGCACAATTACGAATATATTTTCGAAATGGATGCTGACTTTTCACATAATCCTAATGATCTAGAAAAATTATACAGCGCTTGTCATTTAGGCGACGCTGATTTGTCAATTGGTTCTCGATATGTTACTGGTGTAAATGTTGTAAACTGGCCATTAAGCAGAGTTTTAATGTCTTACTTCGCCTCAGTTTATGTTCGAATGATTACTGGGATGAAAATTCACGATGCCACTGCTGGTTTCGTTTGTTACAAAAAAAGAGTTTTAAAAGAAATAAATTTAGATAAAATAAAATTTGTTGGTTACGCCTTCCAGATAGAAATGAAATACAGAACGTATTGTAAAGATTTTCAAATTGTAGAGGTTCCAATTATTTTTACGGATAGAACAAAAGGGCAGTCTAAAATGAGTAATTCTATTATTGTAGAAGCTGTATTTGGAGTTATAGCGCTTAGATTAAAAAGATTAGTTAACACATTATAAGAAAAAGAAACGATGAACAGGGTTTTAATTAAGAATGCCAAAATAGTAAATGAAGGAGTAATTTTTGAAGGCGATGTATTAATTGAAAATGACTTAATTGTTGAGATTTCAGAAAGCATAAGTGCTAAGTCACCAGATTGTAAAATTATTGATGCCGAGGGTAATTATTTAATGCCAGGAGCAATCGATGATCAAGTTCACTTTAGGGAACCAGGGTTGACGTATAAAGGAGATATAGAATCAGAATCTAAAGCAGCGGTTGCGGGTGGAATAACTTCTTTCATCGAACAACCTAATACAGTACCGAATGCTGTTACGCAAGAAATATTAGAACAGAAATATGAATTAGCAGCCCAAAAGTCATACGCGAATTATTCTTTTATGATGGGTGCGACAAATGATAATTTAGACGAAGTTTTAAAAACTAATCCTAGAAATGTTGCTGGAATTAAAATATTCTTAGGCTCTTCAACCGGGAATATGTTAGTTGATAATGAAGCTACATTAGAGAAAATTTTCTCAAGTACACCCCTATTAATTGCGGTGCACTGCGAAGATGAAACAACCATTAAAAAGAACTTAGAAAAATATACAGAAGAATACGGCGATGATATTCCAGTTACGGTACATCACTTGATTCGCAGTGAGGAAGCATGTTACATATCTTCTTCAAAAGCTGTTGCGTTAGCCAAAAAAACTGGTGCGCGTTTGCATATTTTTCATCTTTCTACCGCTAAAGAAATGGATTTGTTCACCAATAAAATTCCATTGGAAGACAAAAAAATTACAGCTGAAGTTTGCGTTCACCATCTGTGGTTTACTAATGAAGATTATGCTACGAAAGGAAATTTAATTAAATGGAATCCTGCAGTTAAAACTGCAAATGACAGAAAAGTACTTTGGGAAGCGTTAATTGATGGTAGAATCGATGTAATTGCTACTGATCATGCACCACATACTTTAGAAGAAAAAAACAAGCCTTATATGAGCGCTCCTTCTGGTGGACCATTAGTTCAACACGCCGTTGTGGCAATGTTTGAAGCGTTCCATCAAGGAAAAATAAGTGTGGAGAAAATTGTGGAGAAAATGTGTCACAATCCTGCTAAAATTTTCAAAATAGAAAAGAGAGGTTTCGTTAAAGTAGGATATTATGCTGATTTAGTGATCGTAAATTCTGGCTTGCCATGGAGCGTTAAAAAAGAAAACATATTAGCAAAATGTGGTTGGTCTCCATTTGAAGGTTTTACTTTTAAATCAAGAATAACGCACACTTTTGTAAACGGTCAACTGGTTTATACTGCTTTTAAAGTAAAAGATATTCGCGTAGGTCAACGTTTATTGTTCGAAAGATAAAATTGAGAGATGAAAAAATTGGTATTATTTCTAGCTATAGTTACAATCTTTTTGAGTTGTAAGGAGGATGTTGTAAAAAAACCTGCTGGTCTAATAAAAAAAGAGGTGATGGTCGATATTATATATGACATTTCACTTCTAGACGCTATAAAGTATCAAAATCCTAAATACATCGATAGTTTCAAAATTAACCCTCAAAAATTCATTTTAAAGAAATATAAAGTGGATAGTTTGCAATTTGCGAATAGCAATGTTTACTATTCTGCTGATTATGAGGATTACAAGCTAATGTTTGACGAAGTTGCTAAAAGATTAGAGCAGAAACAAACAAGTACCGATTCTCTAATAAAATTAGAAAGTAAAAAACTAAAAAAAGTTAAAAAGACAAAAATTTCTGAGAAATCGATTCCTGTTGATACTTTAGTTAGAGGGAGAAAGCAACTTATAGATAAAAATGTAATCAAGCAGCCTGTTTTACAAAGGGAAGCTTTACAGTAAACTATTTAAGGTTTAAAGTTTGCGATTGTATTTACGTACTCAAGGATATTTGTGAATTTGGGATTCAGCCTTTCTTTTATTTTTTGATTTGAATATAAATTTTTACAATACGATGCCTTTGCTGTAGCTTTTGTAAACTTTCTCTTTTGTCCAAAAATTACAGATAAAATCCAATCTACTCTCCACACTATTTCCATAAAAAAAGGCTTTGCGTGCTTCATAGGTCTTTGAACATTGAGTGAATCGGCAATACTATTAAATAAATCTCGATAAATAATATTTTCAGCAATCAATGTAAATCTTTCGTTACTTGTGTCGCTATCCATCAGCTCAGTAGTGATTTTTACTACGTCAGTTACGGCAATAAAACCAGTGGTTCCTAAAGTGTAGTACGACAAACCATTAGCCACTCTTTTAAACAAAACTCCACTTCCTTGATCTTGAAAACCAGGACCAAGTATGACTCCAGGATTTACAATTAGAATATTTAAACCTTCTTGTTGGCCACGCCACATTTCCATTTCAGCACCATATTTAGAAATTGCATAGTCACTGTGAGGCTTTTCTGGATTCCAGTCGGTTTCTTCTGTTATTATTGACTCATGTGCTGCAATATCTCCTAAAGCAGCGATAGAGCTTATGTAGCACAATTTTTGTACTTTATAACTAAGGCAAAAGTTGACAATATTAGCAGTTCCTTCAATGTTTATTTTTCGAATTTTCTCTTCATCCTTAGGATCAAATGAAATAATTGCTGCACAATGATACACTGTTGTAATTCCTACGAACGCGTGCTCTAGCGCTGGAACATCAATGATGTCAGCTTGCATCCATTGTATGGACTCAAACAAGTCAAATTTTCTGTACAGTTTAAAAAGAGATTTAGTTTTTTCGATGCTACCACTACTTCGATAAATTGCACGAATTTGTCCTATCCCAATATTATGAGACTCAATCAAATGAAGCAATAAATGCGCGCCAACTAAACCAGTTCCTCCTGTTACTAAAATCATTTGGTAAATGTAACAAAATCAAAGTCAATGACAATATCAATGATTGAAATCAACGCTAATTTAGGATTCTAGAAATGTATTTTTTCTAATTTTTTTTAAGTGATGTTTGCTTTGCCATTTCGGCATAGGCTTTATAAAGGTTATTTATATTTGAAAGTACTGTCTAAATTGATTTTTGCCATTGATATTATTATCTTTGTGAAAATTGATTAAAAAAGATGAAAAATTTTATTGAAGAAGTGACTTGGAGAGGAATGCTTCACGATGTTATGCCAGGCACAGAAGAACATTTGATGGAGCAAATGCGTGTGGCATATGTGGGTATTGACCCAACTGCAGATTCATTGCATATAGGACATTTAGTTGGAGTAATGTTATTGAAACATTTCCAACTTTCTGGACATAAACCATTAGCTTTAGTAGGTGGTGCAACAGGAATGATAGGTGATCCATCAGGAAAATCGAATGAAAGAAATTTATTAGACGAACCAACTTTACGCCACAATCAGGAAGCAATTAGAGCGCAATTAAGTCGTTTTCTTGATTTTACTTCTGATGCACCTAATGCAGCTGAATTAGTAAACAACTACGACTGGATGAAGAACTTTTCTTTTCTGGATTTCATTCGTGATGTGGGTAAACATATTACTGTCAATTACATGATGGCTAAGGATTCCGTTAAAAAGCGATTGACCTCTGAAGCTGCTGAAGGAATGTCATTTACTGAATTTACATATCAATTAGTTCAAGGTTATGACTTTTTACATCTTTACAGAGATAAAAGCTGTACGCTACAAATGGGTGGAAGCGACCAATGGGGAAATATAACTACTGGAACTGAATTAGTTCGTAGAATTGCTAGCGGGAAAGCGTATGCTTTAACTTGTCCGTTGATTACTAAAGCAGATGGAACTAAATTTGGAAAATCTGAAGGAGGAAATATTTGGTTGGATTCTGTAAGAACTTCACCGTATAAGTTCTACCAATATTGGTTAAATACATCTGATGTTGATGCAGAAAAATACATTAAAATTTTCACTTTCTTGTCGAAAGGAGAAATTGGAGATTTAACCGAAAAACATAGAGAAACACCACATTTACGTTTGTTGCAAAAACGTTTGGCGGAAGAAACTACCGTAATGGTTCATTCAAAAGAAGATTTAGAAAATGCGATAAAAGCATCTGCTATTTTATTTGGAAATTCAACTTCAGATGATTTGAAACAATTAGATGACGCTACTTTTTTAGATGTTTTTGAAGGGGTTCCGCAAGCTGAAATAGCAAAATCTGAGCTGGAATCTGGTATTGATATTATTGCTGTTTTAAATGAAAAAACAGGATTTTTTAAATCAAATGGTGAAGCAAGACGCGCTTTGACTGCTAATTCTATTTCAGTAAATAGAGAGAAAGTAGCTGAAGATTTCGTGCTTTCGACTAAAGATTTGATCAACAATCAATTTGTGTTGTTACAAAGTGGTAAGAAAAATTATTTTGTAGTTAGAGTAGTTTAATTTCATAACTTTACTTTAAATATTTAAAATTATGGAAACACAATTTTTAACGGATAAAAAAGGAAATAGAACGGCTGTTGTTTTGCCTATAAAGCAATACAATAAAATGATTGAAAAATTGGAGGATTTAGAAGACGTTCGTCTTTATGATGAAGCTAAAAAGGACGATGATGGTTATCGAATTTCATTTGAAGATTATTTGAAAACAAGGGAGGCAAAAAAGTCAAATGTATAACATTGGTTTTTCCAAAAAAGCGCAGAAGAAGTTAGATAAGTTATCAGATGAGATAGCTAATCCAATATTATTTGCGATTGGAAGTTTATCAAAAAATCCTAGACCTTCAGGTTATAAAAAGCTAAAAGGAAGAAAAGGATATAGAATACGTGTTGGAGATTATAGAGTGATTTATGAAATAATTGATGATATTCTTTTGATCGATGTAGTAGATTTAGGTCATCGAAAAGATATTTATGAGTAAGATTTACAACACCATCAAATTACATCCACGAATATCAGAATTATCAAAACGTCCCAATACCTCGAAAGAGTTGTTGGGATTTTTTTTACCCAAATCTTGCGTTGCTATAAAAGAGCAGGAGTTAATATTAGCTAAGTCAATTACGTTTATTCCGCCTGTTTTTCCTTTTGGAATATAGGTTAAAGCATCTTCGGTATCGCGGATTAAGATTTGGATCCAAGAAGGGCATTCAAATACGCCTTCACCTAGCGAATAGGCTTGAGAAAGTAGTTCTGTCATTCCGTATTCAGAGTGAATAGCCGATACGCCAAAACCTTCACATAATTGCTGATGCAGTTCTTCACGAATCATTTCTTTTCGCTTTCCTTTCATCCCGCCAGTTTCCATTATAATCGTATTTTGCAATTTAAATTGCTGTTTCTCGATAAGGTCTAATAAAGCAAAAGTAACTCCAATCAAAATAACATTTTGTCCTGATTGATCCAACTCAATTAATTTTTTGATTAGCTCATCATGATTATGCAAGTAAAAACCACTTTCAGTCTGATTAGAAAGTTTTATTAGGTCTTCAACCATATATATTAATGAAGATCCTTCTCTTTCAAGATAAGAAGGAAGTAATGCTAGCACTACGTAATCTTCAATATTTCCATAAAATTCAGAAAATCCTTTTCGATAACTTTCTTCGTAGATGGAAGCATCAGTGACAAGATGCCTACTTGTTATCGCACCAGTAGTTCCGCTGCTTGTAAAAACTTCTTCAATTGCGTTAGTATTTGAAACAACATTGTGACTTTTAAAAAACTGAATAGGCAGAAATGGAATTTGCTCTAATGACTTTACTTTGTGTGAATCAGTTTTTAAAAGCTCACAAAATTCACGATATACAATGTTGTTTTCGTACTGATGACGAAAAACTTTTAAGGCCATCTTCTCAAATTGTTTTTGATTAGAAATAGCAAATATATCGGAAGCTGAAATCAAAATATTTTTTTTGCAAAAGTAATCAAAAAATTTGGTGTGTTTTTAATTCACGCTTTGGATCTATTGTTTTCTGCAAAAAAAAGCTCCAAATTTAATTGGAGCTTTCTGTTTATTTTAATTTTTTTATCGAATAATTAATTTTCTTGTAGCCGATGCTTCTTTTTCATTAATCTTTATGATGTAAATACCAGAAGATAAAGTGGAGACATTTAACTCTCTTGAGCTTAACTGTGTTTGAAGTACTTTTTTACCTAAAACGTCAAAGATAATTATTTCTTTATCAAAATCGTTTTTAGTCGAAATGTATACTTTTCCGTTGCTCACGGGGTTTGGGTACAAGTTTAAACCTTCAATTGTAGGTGATTCTTGAGTTTTTGGTTGCTGCTTAGATTCCTGAGCGTTAACGCTGAAGGAAAATAAAAAAACCAATAAAGTAATAGTATAAAAGTAGTTTTTTGCCATCAGATAATTTTGTTTAGTAAATGTACAAAAAATATTCAAATACTATACCAAAAAAAACATCCTGAATTTTCAGGATGTTTATAATGATTTTTGGCTAACTATTCTTTACAAATTCGATAGCAAATTTACACCATCTACGATTGCCCACGCTCCAGGAGTCAATATTGCTCCGTTTGCTGATGTGCTTGTAGTGAAGTTTGCAGGTAAAAAAGTAGCAGTAAAAGTTGTTGCTCCTGCTCCCCATAATGGAGTAGCATCTGCAATTTTTACATTAAGCATTTTTATTTTACCAGTTGCAACTTGATTTGTTTGAGTAGCAGCATCTTGAATTCGTACTGCAGTTGCATTAGTTGATGTATAACCTGAGATTACTATATTGGAGTATTCTCCATTTCCTTCTTTTTTAAATTGGATAGCATCAATTTCTAAAGGATTTCCAGCTTCTGTAACTGTTCCAGCTGCTCTTCGCAAAGTGATATTAGATACTTTTGGAAAAAATGCATTATTCACACTTTTCGCTTCGATTTCCATTCCAAAATTTCCAGCTCCAGTTTGATACGCGTACCAGTTTGTGTTCGCTTGACCTTGCCATCCATCTTGCCAGTCAAATGAATCATCCGTATTTCCATAAGAGATAAGGTTCTTAGCACTTACGGTTCCTCCGTAAAATTCAAATCCATCATCAGCACCTTTATAAGAAACTAAGTTTTCTAAAATTGTTCCAGAACCTACTGAATAGAAGGAGAATCCATTCATCTCAGAGTTTCCATCAAGAATTTTTTTACCAGCATATTCAACTCTTACATATTTTAATGATCCACCATTGTGTGCTGGGTTTTTTCCGCCGTAAACAATGTTTGTTCCATCTTCAGAAGTCGCAGTTGTGATAGGTGTTCCATCAGCCATTTTTCCAGCTACTATAGGAGCATCACCAAACATTATTATTCCACCCCAAGAACCTGCAGTTTTAGATTTTTCAGTAAATACAACTGGTTCGGCAGCTGTACCTGAAATATTTAGTTTTCCTCCGTTTTCAATTAACAGTGCATCAGTACCATTTGATACATCAGCAGTTATAATTGAACCCGCTTCAAAAGTCAAAGTGACACCTGTTTTAACTCTAACCGTTCCACTCAATGAATATGTCCCTTTGGTATATGTTTTTGATACAGTAAAATCGCCGGTTATTTCTCCAGTTGCTGATGGAGGGGTAGTTATTACGTCGCTATCACTTGATGTGCAACTTGTGAAAACTAAGCTCAATAAAGCTAGACTAAATACTAATTTTTTCATTTTTTGATCTTTTTAAAATTATAATTTTGTTGTTAATTATTAAGTCAAAAGTACTCTTGCTCTTTTGGAAATTAGTTAGCTAATTGTTATCAAAGTATTATAAAACAATGAATATGATGTAAATTTTAGGTTACTATGTAAACAAAAAAAGAGCCTATCCGGCTCTTCTTTTACAATTTATTTTGTTGTTAAAAAGTGTATCCTACATTTACTGAGAATCCAACTCCCTTTTTAAATTCTTTTACTATTAGCGAATCTTCGGTGATTTTTATGTTGTTATTAGTTCCTAGCTCTTTTCGGTAACTTGGATTCAAAATATTATCTACTGCAAACTTAATATCGATGTTTTTTGAAACTGCAGTCGTCCATATAAAATCAAGTTTGCTAAACGACTTTTCATAGATATGATCCATTCCTGACGAACCTACTGCAAAAATTCTATCTCCGTAAACATTATACACGACTGTCATTGAGTTTTTCCAATCTTTTCTAAAGATAAAATCATATTTTAAATCCGAATTTATCAACCAGCTAGAAGCACCTTGCAATTTGCGGCTTTTACTGTTCTCTAACTCATTTCCTTGTTTTCTAGGATCAATCTTTACATCAGTATTCATTAATGAAGTGTTAAATCCGAGAGAGAAGTTTGATAAAGATTCGCTCACTCTACTCAGTTGTAAAAGCATTTCGATTTCAGCTCCAAAAATAATAGCTTGTTCTGAATTTTTAAATGTTGTAATCTGTCCACCACTATTTGCTGTTGGTTTAAAAACTCTTTCAATAGGATTATTGATAACTTTACCAAATACTCCTACAGCAAACAATTCTTTATTATTCGGGAACAATTCATATTTAAAATCGGCATTGTAGTTTTCGCTATTTTTTAAGTCTGGATTACCACTTTCTGAAGTTCCATCAGCATTGATGTAATTTATTGGTAATAGTTCCATCGCAACTGGACGCGTAATTGTTTTCGCTAACGAAACTCTTAAATTACTATTTTCGTTTACAATTCTTTTTAAATTAACAGAAGGCAATATGTCTAATTTATCCTCTTTTTTTATGCGATATGCATTTCCAAAAGGATCTCCTTGTTCTCTATATTTAATTTCGCGCATCGAACTTTCAGCTCTTATCCCAGCATTTAAATCCCATTTATCGTTGAAAGTCATGAACAAATTAAAATATCCAGCATTAACAAATTGATTTAATTTCACTTTGTAATCACCGTTTGATTCTTCTTGTACGTATAAAATTCCGTTTTTAATGTCATCATTTATTGTTGTGCTAATCGTGTTTAAATTTGCAGTGTAGTTTTTCTCTATATTTTTTCTTCCTGAGAAGAAACGATAAGTAGAAGCCATATCATTCAACGAACCATTATAACCTATGGATAAGATATTAGGTTTTTGGCTTTCGCCAAATTTCAAACTGTACTCTAACAGTGAAGAATAATAAAAGTTCCCCTTAACATCAAGATATTGTCGGTTTAAGTTATTCCCGCCGTATGACATGTTGATTGTATTATCACTTTCTTTAACTCCAGTAATAAATTTTCTATCGGGTTGACCAAAAGAAGTTTTTACGTAAGAACCTCCTGCTTTTAAACTATGTTTTCCGTCTTCACTTATTTTATAATCACCGTATAATTGTGTATTCCAATAGTACGATTCCTCAAATTGATTCATTCGTATTAAGTTATTGGTCTTGTTTGCTAAACTGTTTGTATATCCTAGTTGATCTTGAATTTTACTTTCAGTCGCCTTAATTAGAAAAGTATTAAAATTTAAGTTATAGCGATTTGTTTTAAATTTCAAACCAGCTAATCCAGAAAAAGTAGTTTGGTAACTATATTGTGTGGTGAATAAATTATTGTCGTAATTTCCTTGACCTAAATTAAATGTTCTATCAACTCCTTCTCTAAAAGAATATTTATTGTCGAAATTAAATGACATGATATAACTAATATTTCTTTCATTTTTTAGACTGAATTTTTGTGCATGTAAAAAACCTACACTTGAATTCAACGGACTTTTTGTTTTGCTAACATCCCAAGATTTACTACCATATGCATTTTCATATTCAGCAGGAGAAAGATTTTTTCCATTGGGAATTGTTCCAAAGACCCCTGGAAGTGCTCTGTCGTTTCCTATTAATCCAAGCGTTCCTTTTGCTGAATTGGCATCTTCCGAAAGTAGAAAGTCAACCCCATTATTACTTGTCGTGTACCCAAAACCAATATTCAATTTTGTTATATTTTTTGGTTGAGGTGTTTCAATATTAACCGTCGCTCCAGCAAAATCTCCAGAAATATTAGGATTAAAAGTTTTATAAATATTTAGAACTCCCACAACATCTGTTGGGAATAAATCTAAAGGGATAATTTTCTTAAAAGGACTGTTAGAAGGAGACTGCAAGTCATTTATTAATAAATTATTGTAGCGATCTTCTAATCCTCTTATAAATAATCCACGACCATCAACCTTTGTAATTCCTGTAATTTTAGTCAAACCTTCTTCTACGTCGCTAACACCTTTGCGAGACATCTCTTGAGCGCCTATACTTTGTTTGATAACCACTGCTTGTTTTTGATCTAACAACAAAGCAGTTTCTTTTTCTCTATTTACTGTAGCTCTTATTACCACATCTTCTAGTTTATATCCCGCAGAGCCTAAAGCCTGATTGATAGTAACTGTTTCATTAGCGATAATTTTTACTGGTATCTCTACTGATTCGTAACCTACAAAACTAAATTGTAATGTGTAATTTCCTGGAGTTGTACTTACAGAGAATTTTCCATCCATATCTGTATTGGTTCCAATGCTTGTTCCTGCAATAACAACGTTTGCAAAAGGTAAAGATTGGTTGTTTGAATCTTTATCTGTTAAGACTCCAGTAATCGTTCCATTGTTCTGTGAGAAAGAAATTGCAGTTATAAATAACGATATAAAAAGAATTTTGAATTTCATTTGTGTTGTTTTTTTTGCAAAGTAAGGAGCGAAATGTAAAATATAAGTTACTGTGTTGTTACGGTTATGTTTTGTTTTTGACAGTAAATAGCTCTAATATTAAATTACCGTTAATAGCTTTTCAGTCTCCTATTATTGACTACATTTACCATTCAAAAAACAATTTTTGACGCTTTATGAAGAAAAAAAACACCAAAATTCTACTAGTTGATGATGAGCCGGATATCTTAGAAATCATCGGATATAATCTCGCTCAGGAAGAGTATCAAATATTCACTGCGTCAAATGGTAAAGAAGCTATCGCTACAGCAAAAAAGGTAATTCCAGACCTAATTATAATGGACGTGATGATGCCAGAAATGGATGGTATGGAAGCTTGTGAAAGCATTCGTAAAATACCAGAGTTAAGTAATGTTCTTATTACTTTCTTGACCGCGAGGAGTGAAGACTATTCTCAAGTAGCTGGATTTGATGCTGGTGCTGATGATTACATTACAAAACCTATCAAACCAAAATTATTAGTTAGCAAAGTGAAAGCTTTATTGCGTCGTTTGAAAGATAAAGAGCAGAATAGCGAGACATTGAATGTAGGTGGTATAGAAATTAATCGTGAAGAATATAAAATTGTTAAGGATAATATCGAAATTGTTTTACCTCGAAAGGAATTTGAATTGTTCTATCTTCTAGCTTCAAAGCCTGGAAAGGTTTTTAAAAGAGATGAAATTCTCGATAGAGTTTGGGGTAACGAAGTGATTGTGGGAGGCAGAACAATTGACGTACACATCAGAAAGTTGCGTGAAAAAATAGGGGAAGAATTATTCAAAACAATTAAAGGAGTTGGCTATAAGTTTGAGGTATAAATGAATATCAATTTTAAAAAAACATATCGCTTTGCTGTAAAGTCCGCGTTTTATATTACTTTATTTTCCACTGGATTAGTGGGCTTTTTGACTTATTTGTTTTTTAAGTTCTCCTATCAGTTTTGTTTGATTTTTGCTTTTTCAATTGCTGTTTTCTCTTTTATAGTAATTCAATACCGAGTGGAGCGCTTTATCTATAAAAAGGTAAAGAAAATATATGATGATGTTGCTTTATTAGAGTCTAGCACTTTCATGAACCAACCCATTACCACTGATATGGCGACTTTAACACGTGAGGTTAAAAAGTTTGCGACTGACAAAAAGTTAGAAATAGAAACCTTGAAAGTTAGGGAAGAATATAGAAGAGAGTTTCTAGGCAATGTTTCTCACGAATTAAAAACACCTCTTTTTATGGTTCAAGGTTATTTATCAACATTGCTTGATGGAGCGATGAGTGATAAAACGATTCGAAAAAAATACTTAGAACGTGCTGAAAAAGGAGTCGAGCGCCTTATATACATCGTCCAAGATTTAGATATGATTTCTAAACTGGAAATAGGCGAGTTAAATTTAGAAATAACTGAATTTGATATTGTCAAACTCATAGAAAATGTATTTGATCTTTTAGAAATGAAAGCATCTAAAAAAGATATTTTACTAATGTTTGATATGAAATACAATACCCCTATAATGGTGGTGGGCGATCATGAAAAAATTGAGCAAGCAGTTATGAATTTAGTCGTAAACTCAATTAAATATGGAAAAGTTCAAGGCTCTACAGAAGTGAGTATTGAAGATTTAACCGCCGAAAAAGTAATTGTTAGAGTGACTGATAACGGTGATGGAATCGTTAAAAAGAATATTTCAAGATTATTCGAACGTTTTTATAGAGTAGATAAAAGCGGAGCAAGAACTGAGGGTGGTTCAGGATTAGGACTGGCTATCGTTAAGCATATTATTGAGGCACACGACGAAAAAATATTTGTAGATAGCACATTTGGTGTCGGCTCTGAGTTTTCTTTTACACTTCAAAAAGTCAAAACAAAAAAGCAAAAATCTAAGTAAATTGAGTCTTAAATTTAAATTATTTTTCGAAAACTTCAAATAATTTGGGCCAATCAAGATTATAATTATTTTTTAAGTACCCAGTAATTCGAGCTGCTTTTTGAATGTTTTCGATGTTGAAATCTTTTTGGGTTGAAAACGGAATATTATAATCTTCGTTTAGTTTTTTAGCCAAGTACTCTTGTTCGCACTGTCCAGGTGTGGGAATAAAAAAAACCTTTTTCTCTAATTTAGCAACGTCCATTATTGTAGTATAACCGGAGCGACTAAGAATAATTTCACTTTCATTAAAGGCTTGTTCTAATTGGCTAGAGTTCATAAAATTATAATAAGTAAGATTTTCTACTTGTTCAGTAATCTGATCCTTTTGTACAATTCCCTTCACGAATACTACTTGACCACTATAATTTTGTGCCTCCGTCTTTAATTTCTCTTCTAAAAGTCCGCGTTGAGGTTCAGGTCCCGAAAGAACAATCATTAAATCATATTTAATCTCGACATTTCTCTTTTGTAAACGGCTTAAAGGTCCTATGTAATTTAGTTTTAAATCTGTCCTACTAAGATGTCCTAACTTTCCGGTAAGGTTTGGATTTTCTTCAAAATCTGGAATCCAACATTCGGTGTGCTTTCTAATTATTTTTTGATGAATTTTACTTGTAAACCAAGTGCTATTTCCAGATAAAACATTTAGTTGATGTGTGATGTAAACAGATGGAATCTCGTTACTATAAACACCTAACCGATTATCAGAAATAAGAGCATTAATATTGTACTGCTTGATCCATTTATCAATTATTTTCTTCTCTTTCTTTATTGCTTTAATTGTTTTAAAAACATTTCGAAGTAAATTCCACTTTAGGTTCCTTCCTTTTTTTGAGTATTCTATTTGGTATGACGGAAGTTCTAATGCAAGTAGAGTTGGAAATTCTTTTTTTAATAAAACTAAAGCGTGACCGTCAGAGGCAATTATTGGAGTGTAGTTATTATGCAGTAATGCAATAATTATTGGAATACATCGCGTAGCATGTCCTAATCCCCAATTGAGAGGCGTGATTAGTATGTTTTTTTTACTGCTATTTAATTCCATTTCTTATTTTAATCACTAATTATATTTCATGTAAAAAGGGGGTCTTTATGAAAAAAGTCCACTTTTATTTCTTTTCTTATCGCTGAATTAATTTTGGATATAAGTTTTGTTACCGTTTTTATTGATATAATATTTCCCTCCTCTAGGACCGGTATAAACTTTTCTACCATTGTATTCACCAGAAATTTTATCTGCAATTTTTGGAGCTTTCTCGTTAGTTTCTTTAAGCTTTGCTGCTTCTTTTTTTACAGTGTTTTTAGTAGAAACCGTTTATTTTTTAATTGCTTCTGTCTTTTTTTCAACCTTAATTATTTTGGGTTCGACTTTAATTGCTTTAGCTTTTACTTCTTTCTTAGTTTGAAGTGCTTTTTCTTTTGCTTTAGCATTGGTTTCTTTGACTTTATTAGCCGTTTCTTTAGCTTTTGCGTCTGCTATTTTAGCTTTCGCTTTCCAAATCTGCAGCTTTCGCTTCCTTTTCTTTAACTGCAGCCGTTTTAGCATCAGCTTTGGCTTTAGCTAATTTTTCAGTTTGTTGTGCTGCTTTTTTCTTTTGAGCCGCAGTCTCTTGCGCATAAAAGTTTCCAGATAATAGAAATACAAAACATAATAACAATAATTTTTTCATACTATTTTTTTTAATTTTTTGCCGTATTATTTGCGGTTTATAAAATTAATAACTATTTTATTTACTATAATGTTAAAAAATTAAAAATAAGCTCTTAATTGTATATTTCCTGTGTGAATTGCTTGGTTGATTTCGCTTTTTCTACCTTGATAATTAAAGTTAATATCTAAAAATTGTGTAATATTCTTTTGTAACAACAGTTTCCATGTTAGATTTTGCCCTGTTTGTAATCCTTCTAGCATTTGAAATCCAACAGACGAGAATTCATTTCCATCAAATTTATTTTGGTAGAAAGACACTTCGCCGTTCATAGTAAACTTTTTATCGCTGGAATACGAAAATGAAGTTCCAAAGCGGTTTTGAACTAACTGTTCATAGCTGCCAATCTGATTTTTTTTATTTTGCAATTCGTAGAAAACATCCCAGCTTGTATTCTTAGAAAATAAATAGCTAATTTTTGGAGCTAATTGATATCCCGTAATTTCATAGTTTTTTTCTACAAAATTCTCAGACTCTATTGCTGTGCGAATAGTTTTTGTAAAAAATCCAAAAAGCCAGCTTTTTCTAAGTAAATGAGAATACTGTAATTGGTGCGAACTATTAGTTGCTTGCTGTGATCCTATCGAAAGCAAATTTTTAGTTTTGTTTTCTAAATAAGTATAAGTAGTGGAGTGATTTTGTTTACCGCGATTATAAAACAAACTGTTTCTTAAACTAGAATTGAGTCCTAGAACATTCTCATTGGCATTACTAAAAGGATTTAATTCAAAATTATCTCCGTCATTCCTATTTTTTCTATCAATTATAAAAGCAGTTTGATTATAAAAATAGGAAAGTAACTTTTTAAGCCCTAATTCGTTTTGCCATTGATTTGGATTTAATGTAATTGATTGTGAAAACTTATTTTGGTGCGTTTTTAAGTAAATCCTATTCGGTAAGAAAACGCGAATAAATTTCGCCTGGTCAATAAATGGAGCAACTTCAAACTCCTGTAATTCTTGAATTCCGTTATTATTGTAGTCATTCCAAGTGTAAACTCCTTGTCCTATAGGAACTTCAAGGTAAGTAAATTCTTGTTGGGGAATGCTGCCAGAATTTGTTTCATAAACGGTCGTAGTTTGTACTAATTGATTGAAAAATCGGTCGGTGTAAGCAATTCTTGAATTTAGTGAGGATTCTTTTTTTCTACTGTTGTCCACATAATCTAATATTCGATAATTAGCATAAATAGACAAATCACTTTTTGCTGTTTGTATTAATTTAGATTTCATCTGAAAATTTTGCGATGAATTTACTCTTTGAATGATGCCGTTTTGCAAACTATCATTCGTTCTTCTTAAATAACCAAGTTCAACAAAGACTTTTGTACTGTCGCCTCGTCCCACATATATTCCGTACTCTTTAAATTTTTGGCTTAAAGCCGAAAGCTGATTCGTTATAATATTTTTCTCTTCGTTATCTTCTACACGTACGCTAGATCCAGTCCAATTCTTATTGAAATGGAATCGAAGTTGCGACTGATTTCGTAGGAATTGGGAGTTAAATGTATTGCCTTCGCTATTTAATAAACTTCCATAGTTTTGAAAGCTCCAGTTCTTAATTTGGATTATTCCATTTAATATGTGTCTGTTTCCTGAAAAGGTATCTGAAAAATCAAGTTTTTCAAATTGATAAATTATTTTCCCTCTATTACTATTATTTAATTTTGGTTGTAAATTCAATTCTAAACCGGAGACTAATAAGCTTTGATTTCCAATTCCTGCTGTTCCTAAGTTCCAATCTCGATCAAATTCTATATTGTAAAGTCGCTCAACTGACTTAAAATCCTTCTGCACAAATTGATAATTTGTAAAGGCATCTAAATTCCATCTCTTCGACAAAACTCGCTGCTTAACATCTATTGTCCCCGCTAATCCTTTATTATCGTTATCATCAATAGTGCTAAATAAATTCTTGTCATTATTGCTGACGCCAAATTCAAAATTCACAAAGGTTTTATCGCTAGGATTGTACTTACCTAGAAATGTGGCTACTTGAATTTTTGTCGGTGCAATTAACGGTATAGTTGGTTCGTAATTCCCTTGTGGTATTCCGTTAACAGGCGCTACATATTCATAAACTCTTGTTATACTTGAGGTGTTTGTATAAATGTAATTTCCATTGTTGTTCCCAACTAAAGTAAACCTAACGTTGAATAATTCTTCCTGTTTATCATTAGAATATTCAAAAATCTCGCTAACACCACTAATCGTTTTTCGATATAAAACTTTATTTTCTGAGTAAGCGTCAGCGTAGGCTGAAGGTGACACCATTAGACTCTGATCATCTCCTGATGTTACTAATATTTGTGCTTGTTCCGCTGAAAGATTTTGTTGTAACGGTTGGTTTTTCTGATCGTTTTCAGAATAAAGATAACCGCCAAAAGTCCACGATTTATTTTCATGAGTAGCTCCAGCATAAGTTACAAAGCGCGTATAATTTCGATCTGAGTACTGATACTCTATTGCAATTCGCATCTCAGAAGTAATGGTAAAAAGTGGTGTAAATATGATTTCTCCTGCGTTGTAATCTATGATATAATCATTGTTTTCTCCCCGTTTTAAAAGTCTACCATTCACGTAAACTCGTTCAGAACCAGAAATAACGAGAACGTACAACTCGCCATTTTGTCCTTTTAATTTATAAGGACCCTGATTTCCTTCTTGGCCCACAATATTGCTTTTAGCATATTGTCCACGTACTAAAGCTGCCGATGCAAATACATTGGTTTTATTAGTTTCTGTTCCAAAATTAAAATTAGTGGACAAACCTTGAACCTTTTTATTAAAATTGAGAAATTGAGTTTTTTTATTTTCAAGCGATATATCGCCGGCGCGAATATTCCAATCGTTACTAAAAAGTTCCATGAAAATATTATCAAATTGATCTAGTTTCTGCGAATATCCTCCATCCTGAAGAGGAATATTACTATCTTGAATTGAAGCTCGTAAACTTACTTTTTCAGATATTTTTCCTGTAATTTGTAAGTCTAGATTAGAATTTAAAACTGCATTTTGATTATTTCCTATTGTAATCCCACGCGTAATACTGCCGGCAGTATTTAAACCGTCAAATGGAATATTTTTCTGCTTTTTTTGCTCTGTAACAGAGTACAAGTTTCCTAAGCCTGCAGGATTATCAACTAGTCTGCTAGAATCATAAACCCGATATTCTTGAGTTAGTAATTTTGGAAATTTCAAATACTGTACTGTGATTGAATCAGTACTTATAATTTCTTTATGTTTAAAGACTAAGGTTCCTTTCTTGAAGTTAACAGTAAATAAAGAACTATCGATAGGCTGACCTTTGGCGTCAAGCAACTTAAAAAAGCTAGAGTTGATGCTTTGTTTTTCTACGTAAATGGTATCATTTGAAGGTAGAATTTTCTTGGTGATGTACAACGAATTAATCTCCTGAGCTTGAAGCCCAGAAAAAAAACTTATTGTAATCCAAAAAACTAGTTTTTTCAACATAAATACAATAACTCAAAAGTATCAAAAGTAGTATTTATAATTCGATAATAGTAAAAATGTATATGGAGTAAAATCTACTAATTACGGAGTAAAATGACGAACTTTTAAATAAAAAAAGGGAACCAAAATTAGATTTTGATTCCCACTACTTGAAATATATAACAATTTTAAACTTCTTTAGTGACCACTTGCATGGTTTCGCGGCTAACTTGTTTTAATAAAACCACTTTATTGTCTTCAACGGTTTGTGCTGCATTATCGTTAAAATGTCTTATCGTATATAAAGTAACATTTTCTTCAAAATCAACTTTGAATTTTTTAGACAAGATTGCGTTTAGCTCTTTAAAATTATCAAATTTATCTTCAACACATACTGAAAAGCTAATAGCTGAATTCTGAATAAGATTCACTTTTAGTTTGAATTGGTGAAACAGAGCAAAAATTTCACTTATGTGTTCTTCCATTATAAAGGAGAAGTCGATTGATGAAAGAGAAATTAAAAGTTGGTTTCTTTTCACGATAAAACAAGAAAGTTGCGGTTCTAAATCCACTCCTTTTGACACGCTAGTTCCTTTTAACAAAGGATTGATAAAAGATTTCACATACAATGGGATTTCTTTTTTCTGTAACGGTTGTAAAGTTTTAGGGTGAATTACAGAGGCACCGTAAAATGCTAATTCTATTGCTTCACGATAGGATATTTGGTTCAACAGACTCGCATTTTCAAAATATCTTGGATCAGCATTCATAACTCCTGGAACATCTTTCCATATAGTCACGCTTTCTGCATTCAAGCAATAAGCAAAAATAGCAGCTGTATAATCAGAACCTTCACGACCAAGAGTGGTTGTGAAATTGTTTTCATCAGAGCCTAAAAATCCTTGCGTAATATTTAGAATTTTTCTTTTGACATTCTTCGAAATATTTTTTTGCGTCAGTTCCCAGTCAACCTCAGCATCTCTATAATTTGCATCTGTTTTTATAAAATTGCGCACATCAAGCCATTGTGTTTTAATTCCCATATGGTTCATAAAATGACTTAATATTGTTGTAGAAATTAACTCGCCATAACTTACAATTTGGTCATAAACAAAATTATAATTGGGTGATTTATTGTGAGATAAAAAATATTCTAAATCTGAAAACTGCGAATTTACAGCTGTAAAAACTGGATTCTTTTCGTCCTCAAATAAATCCATTACGATTTGATTGTGGTATTTTTTAACTTCCTGAACAGAAGATTTCAACTCAGAAGATTTGTTAAAATAGTTTTTAATAACAACTTCTAATGCATTAGTTGTTTTACCCATCGCAGAAACGATTAATAAAACATCCTCATATCCTACTTTTTGTAAAACGTCGTACACGTTTTTTATTCCATCGGCATCTTTAACTGATGCTCCACCAAATTTAAATACTCTCATAACACTACTAATTCCACTATTTTAAAATTCTGAACCTGTTTAACATGCATCTTATAATAGTTAGAATTATAAGATCGTTGAAATCCTATTACTTCAATTTATTATCAACAAATTCGTTTATTCCTTGCTCATCCATTTGTACGACGAGCCATCCGTCCATTATTTTAGCTCCTGATTTTTTGTAAAATTCAATTGCGGGCGTATTCCAGTCTAAAACATTCCATTCAACTCTTCTTACGCCATCTTTTTTCCCTTGTTTCAAAATTTCAGAATATAACGCATAACCCAAACCTGTTCCTCGCATCTTTTCCTTCACTACCAAATCTTCTAAGTGAATTGTTTTTCCTTTCCAAGTTGAAAAGCGATGATAATACAAAGCCATTCCCACAATTTGTTTTCCTTCAGAAGTCGTATTAGCATCATCATCAATTTCTGCTACTAAAACTTGAAATAAAGGTGTTGGTCCAAAACCGTCGCGAACTAAATCATCAACAGTTACAAGAACAGCATCTGGCTCATTTTCGAATTCAGCTAATTCTTGAATTAAATCTAAAACAGCTTGCATGTCATTACGATTTCCTTTTCTGATATTCATAAATTGTTAATTATATTCTTGTTAATTGAATTAAGAAGTAGTTGTGGCTTAAAAAATTAGTGTTTTTCAAAGCAAATATACAATACTCGTAAACTAAGTAAATATTATTCAATTCATTTTCACAAAAAAACCGATATTTGTGACTTCAAAATAACTACAACGATTTCGCAATGGAAGAACGCAACAAAACACTAGGTGAGTTTATCATCGAAAACCAAAATGCTTTTCAGTATTCGTCGGGAGAACTTTCTCGCATTATCAACTCTATCAGATTAGCTGCTAAAGTTGTTAATTACAAGGTGAATAAAGCTGGATTAGTTGATATTACTGGAGCAGCTGGAGAGCAAAATATTCAAGGTGAAGATCAACAGAAACTAGATGTGTATGCTAATGAAGTTTTTATTCAAACTTTAATTAACAGAGAAATTGTTTGTGGAATTGCTTCAGAAGAAAACGATGATTTCATCACTGTGGCAGGAAGCGATAAAAGCCACAATAATAAATATGTAGTTTTAATGGATCCTCTTGACGGCTCATCAAATATTGATGTGAATGTGTCAGTAGGAACTATATTTTCTGTTTACAGAAGAGTAACTCCAATAGGATCTCCAGTTACTTTGGAAGATTTTTTACAACCAGGAATTAACCAAGTTGCAGCTGGATATGTGATCTACGGAACATCGACAATGATCGTTTATACTACTGGACACGGCGTAAATGGTTTTACTTTAAATCCTGCAATTGGAACATTTTATTTATCACATCCTGATATGAAGTTTTCTAGAGATGGAAATATTTATTCTATTAATGAAGGTAACTATGTTCATTTCCCACAAGGAGTAAAGGATTATATAAAATATTGCCAAACGGAAGAAGAAGATAGACCGTACACATCTAGATATATTGGCAGTTTAGTTTCAGATATTCATAGAAATATGATTAAAGGAGGAATTTATATTTATCCTACCAGTTCTAAAGCTCAAAAAGGTAAATTGAGATTATTGTATGAATGTAATCCAATGGCTTTTATTGCAGAACAAGCAGGAGGAAAGGCTTCTGATGGTTTTGGAAGCATTATGGAAATAATTCCAACTGAATTACATCAACGTGTACCTTTCTTTTGTGGAAGTTACAACATGGTTGTAAAAGCAGAGGAGTTTATGGAACAAGCAAAAAGAAGTAAATACTAGTTTTTCATTTTTTGTGAAAATTCATTTACTTCTAAAATATATTAGGTTTTTAAAACACTAAAATTAAAGAGCGAAAGACCATGTTTTTCGCTCTTTTTTTATTGGAATAAAATTAATTAACATCTAACAAAAAAAGCTGCTTCGTTGAGGAAGCAGCTTTCAATTAACAATTGAAATCAGGGATTAAATTTTGCCATCTTTAATTTCGTCCACAATTTCAGGATTCAATAATGTGGATGTGTCTCCAAAATTTGAATAATCTCCTTCGGCAATTTTACGTAAAATTCTACGCATAATTTTTCCAGATCGTGTTTTAGGTAATCCAGAAACAAATTGAATTTTATCTAGTTTAGCAATTGGTCCTATTTGGTTTGAAATCTGCTGATTGATTTCTTTGCTTAAATTTTCTCTGTCACGATATTCTCCAGTTTCTTTTAGAATAACAAAGCCGTACAATGCATTTCCTTTCACGTCGTGAGGGAAACCTACAATCGCAGATTCTGCTACAGCGGGATGCTCGTTAATTGCATCTTCGATAGGTGCAGTTCCTAGATTATGGCCTGAAACAATTACGACATCGTCTACACGACCCGTAATTCTATAATATCCCACCTCATCACGAAGTGCTCCGTCACCCGTAAAGTATTTTCCTGGAAATGCTGAAAAATAAGTCTCTTTGTAGCGTTCGTGATCACCCCAAATAGTGCGTGCAATTCCTGGCCAAGGGAATTTGATACACAAACTTCCAGTGACTTGGTTTCCTTCAATTTCATTTCGTTTTTCATCCATTAATACGGGTTGAATTCCCGGTAATGGTAATGAAGCGTAAGTTGGTTTTGTAGGAGTAACAAATGCTAAAGGAGAAATCAAGATTCCTCCCGTTTCTGTTTGCCACCACGTATCAACCAGTGGACATCTTTTTCCGCCTACATGGTCATTGTACCAATGCCAAGCTTCCTCATTAATTGGTTCTCCAACAGAACCAATAACTTTTAATGATGCTAATTCATACTTTTGTACGTACGATAAATTTTCTTTTGCTAATGCTCTAATTGCAGTTGGCGCTGTATAAAACTGAGTTACTTTATGTTTTTCTATAGTTTCCCAAAAACGACTAAAATCAGGGTAAGAAGGAACACCTTCGAAAATAACTGTAGTTGCACCGTTTAATAATGGACCGTATAAAATATAAGAGTGTCCAGTGATCCAACCAATATCAGCAGTACACCAGAAAATATCGTTGTCCTCATAATTGAAAACGTTTTTAAAAGTATATGCGGCATAAACCATATAACCTGCAGTGGTGTGAACCATCCCTTTTGGCTTTCCAGTAGAACCAGAAGTATATAGAATAAATAATGGATCTTCAGCATCCATAATTTCAGCGGCGTTATTGTCAGATGCTTGATCTAGCAGTGGCTGTAACCATTGGTCACGGCCCTCTTTCATATTAATTTCAGTATTAATTCTTTTTACAACTAAAACATTTTCCACGCATGGGGTTTTTTGTAACGCTTCGTCAACAATACTTTTTAAATCTATTGTTTTGTTTCCGCGGTAACCACCGTCAGATGTGATAACCATTTTACATTCGCTATCGTTAATTCTTGCCGTTACTGCCGATGCAGAAAATCCAGCAAAAACAACAGAATGTATTGCTCCAATTCTAGCACATGCCAAAGTAGTTATCGCAAGTTCTGGAATCATGGGTAAATAAATACAAACGCGATCTCCTTTTTTTATGCCTTGCTCTAATAACACATTAGCCATTTTACATACTTTTTGATGCAACTCATTATAAGAAATATGTATAGCCTCTTCACTTGGATCATTTGGTTCGAAAATTATAGCTGTTTTTTCGCCTTTTTTAGCAAGGTGTCTGTCGATGCAATTTTTTGTAATATTTACTTTGGCTTCTGTAAACCATTTTATTTCGGCTTCAGCCAAATTAAAATCAACAACTTTATCCCATTGTTGGTACCAAGTAAAATTCTCTGCAGCAATCTTGTCCCAAAACTTTCTTGGCTCGCGTATTGATTTTTTATATTCTTTAAAATACTCTTCTAAATTATTTATTTTATAACGGCTCATATTTTCTTACTCGATTTAGTTGTTGTTATTTTATATTGTAAACTCCAATTTTATATTTTTTCAGTACAGTATCAATTTCTTCTACTATACTTTCATCGTCTATGGTTGATGGGATTTGGAAACTTTCTCCGTCAGCAATACTTCGCATTAATTTTCGTAGAATTTTGCCAGAACGTGTTTTAGGCAGTCGTTCAACGATAACCACATTTTGTAGTGAAGCCACAGCACCTATTTGTTGCCGCACTAATTTAATTGTTTCTTGTTCTAATTGATAATGTTCAATTTCGTCATTTAATTTGGTTACAACCAAAGCTAAAGGAATCTGTCCTTTCAAAGAATCATTTATTCCAATAACGGCACACTCAGCAACCGAAGCATGTGATGAAACAACCTCTTCCATTTCAGCAGTTGAGAGACGATGTCCTGCAACATTTATTACGTCATCTACTCTGCCTGTGATAAAAATGTAATCTTCATCATCTTTATATCCGCCATCTCCAGAAAAATAGTAGCCTGGAAATTGCTCTAAATAACCGGCTTTAAATCTAGGATTATCTTTCCATAAATCTAAAAGAGTTCCTGGAGGTAAAGGTAATTTAACGACTACGTAACCTTCCTTGTTAGGCTCTACTTCGGTACCATCTTCGCTAAAAATTCTGATATCATAACCGCAAACAGCTTTCCCAACTGAACCTGGCTTGATAGGTAATTGTTCTACTCCCATCATATTTGCAATCATTGGCCATCCTGATTCTGTTTGCCACCAATGATCAATTGCGGGAGCAGAAATGTGCTTTTGATACCATTCTAATGTCGCAATATCGCAACGTTCGCCTGCAAGAAATTGTGTTTTTAGCGAACTTAAATCATATTGCTTGATGAATTCGCCATCAGGGTCTTCTTTTTTAATTGCTCGAATGGCGGTAGGCGCTGTAAACATTGCATTGACTTTGTGTTCCGCTATAATTCTCCAAAAAGTGCTAGAGTCTGGCGTTCTTATTGGTTTGCCTTCAAAGATTAAGGAAGTGTTTCTATTAATTAATGGACCGTAAACTATAAAGCTATGGCCTACAACCCAACCTACATCTGAAGCGGCCCAGAAAACATCATCTTGCTGCACATTGTAAATATGTGTCATTGAAAACTTTAGCGCAACGGCATAACCTCCCGTGTCTCTTACAACGCCTTTAGGTTTACCTGTTGTTCCTGAAGTGTATAAAATATATAAAGGATGCGTTGTGTTTACTGGAACACAAGCCGCTTCCTCTGAACCATAAACTAATGCGTCGTAGTCGACATCGTATTTTTTAAAGGGAACTCGTGCGCCTAATTTTCTATTGAAAACAATAACCTTTTTTGGTCGGTGTGATGCGAGTTCGATAGCTTCATCAACTAACGGTTTATAAGCAATTACACGATCAATCTCGATTCCTGATGAAGTTGTAATAATTAAACGTGGTTTACAATCATCGATTCTGATTGCTAATTCATGAGGTGCAAAACCACCAAAAACGACAGAGTGCGTAACACCAATTCTTGCGCATGCAAGCATAGCAAAAGCTGCTTGAGGAATCATTGGCATATAAATAACTGCAGTATCACCCTTCTTTAATCCTAACGAAAGCATTCCGCCAGCGAGTTTTGCTACTTCCGTTTTTACTTCTGAAAAAGTATATTTTTTAATATTTTGTGTAACCGGTGAATCGTAAATAAAAGCTATTTGATCTCCACGGCCATCTTGAATGTGTTTGTCTAACGCTAAATAGCAAATATTCAGCTCTCCATCTTTATACCACAAAGGATATCCATTTTCATCCAGAGATAAAATTACCTCTGGTTTGTTGTACCACTCAATTGCATCCGCTTGTTCCTTCCAGAATTTTGCTGGTTTTTCTATGCTTTCTGTATAAATTTCCTTGTACGTCATAGCTTTTTATTTAGTGCATTAATTCATGAACTTGTTCTACTAGTTTTTTTACTGAAAAAGGTTTGGTTACATATAAATTTGCTCCCAAGGCAAGTCCTGATTCAATGTCTTTTTCTTTGTTCTTTGCCGAAAGAAATATGACTTTGCAATGCCGCAGGCGTTCGTCTTTTTTAATATGTTCTAGTGTTGCAAATCCATCAACCATAGGCATCATTACATCCAAAATGATTACGTCTGGAAGTTGATTTTTTAAAATCTCCAGAGCTTCATGACCATCACGAGCGATAAAAACCTCAAAATTATTTTTCTTGAAGGTATATTCCAGTGACATCACAATATTAGGTTCGTCATCTACAATTAAAATCTTTTTCATTTATCAACTTTTTCTGCTGTGTTATAATTGGGTAAGGTGAAAATAAAAGTAGCGCCTTCAGCTACATTTTCTTCGGCCCAAATTCTGCCTTTATGGTGCTCGATAATTTTTTTACAAATCGCTAGTCCTAGTCCACTACCGATAGGTTTTTTTACGTTTTGATTTCTAGCTTGGTAAAATTTATCAAAAATTGCTTCAAAATCTTCACCGTTTATTCCTTTGCCATTATTATGAATTGAAACGACAACGTTATCGTTGTTTTCGCTAATTGAAATTGCTATTTTACCGTCAGTATTTGAACTGAACTTAATAGCATTTGATAGTAAATTATTGACCACTTGAATAATTCTTTCTTCGTCATAAAATGCCTTAATCTCTTGTGAAGATTCATGAAATTCTACAATTATTTTCTTATTCCTTATTAACTGCTGTAACGAATCAAGAGTATTTTTTATAGTTCTCGAAATGTCGTTTTTAGACAAATAAATTTTTTGCTTTCCTGTTTCAAATTTCTCTAAATCTAAAATCTTATCAATTAATCGGTTTAATCGATCTGATTCCGATATGATATTTTGTAGAAACTGCTTGCGTAATTCTTCTGGAATATCGTCGTCGTCATGAAGTATTTCGCTCGCTGCTCTAATGGCCGTAATTGGTGTTCGTAATTCATGAGTAACGGTATCGAGAAATTCATCTTTTTGAATGTCTTTATTGACAAGTTCTAAGTTGGCATTTTTTAGCTGTTCTGATATTTTTTTTAATTCATTAGAAGTATCCGTTAACTTCTTATTGATGATTAGGTTTTCTTTCGATTCCTCTAAAATCCGTAGTACTTCAGGCAAGCTAATTTTATCTTCTTTAATAACACTTGATATCAAAATTTTGGCGGAAGCCGTACCAATGTGTCCAGTCAGCAAATTTTCAGCAAACTTTATAAATCGAGCATCAGCTGTGGTAATATTTTTGTCGACATTATATTTTAAATTGAATATTGTTAACGCTCTTTTTGTTCGATCCTCACCTAAAAACCGCTGCAACACTTTTTGAATATCAGTGATATATGCGGTTCCTTTCCAAATAAAAGCGTTTTCATGATTTGTAATATATTTATCAATATCGACAAACATCTCAGCGTAATTTCGCTCGCGATAATTACCGCTAAAACTCACTGAAATAGCTAAATAACTTAATGAGTTAATAAGGATACTCCAGAAAAAAGCGTGTGGAATGGGTTCTAAGTAATCTAATCCAAAAAGTTGAAACGGCTTTAAAAGTGCAATTCCCCAAGGTCCTTCTTGAATAAAAAGACTTGTAGACTTTGTTAATCCAATAGCGTAAGGAATTAATAGTGTATAAAAGCAAGTTGCAAACCCAAGAATAATTCCAGTGATTGTTCCTTTTTTTGAACCTCTTCTCCAAAATAATGCTCCAAAAAATGAGGGAGCTAATTGAGCAATTATTACAAATGCAACTAATCCAACAGAGAACAAAGAATAGTCTAGAATAAATATGCGATAGATGGCGTATGATAAAATAATTAAAGAAAAGATTCCAATTTTTCTACTATTTACAATTCGTTTATTATTTTTTTCTTGAGAGGAATTTTCTAGTGATCCAATGAAACCATATGGAATCAATAAATTGTTACTAACCATGGTAGAAAGCGAAATGCACGATACAATAATCATCGAAATTGCTGCTGAAAAACCACCTAAGAAAACTAAAACTGTCAAAGTTGTGTTATCGAAAAGTTGAGGTATTAATAAGGAATACGTATCTGAATTATGCCCTTTTCCGTCAAAAAGTATATTTCCTCCCCAAGCAATAGGAAATACAAAAATGTTAAAAAGTAATAAGTATAGTGGGAACAACCAGATCGCAGTGCGAATGTGACTTTCTTTATTATTTTCAACAATTGCTGTATGAAATTGTCTTGGTAATAGGAATATAGCAAACATTGATAATATGCACAGAAAGAACCAATTGATTCCGTTTTTGAGCCCGCCGATAGTGTTCTTCTTTTCGAAATCTTTTAGTAATGATGCTTTTTGATAAATGTCATCAAATCCATCAAAAACAAAATAGGTAACGTATATTCCAATAATTAAAAAAAAGACTAATTTTAAAATAGATTCCATTGCAACTGCGGTTACAATTCCGCGTCTTTTTTCTGAAGCGTCAACATATTTAGTTCCGTAATAAGACGCAAAAAGTGCTAAGGCTAAGCAAACGTAAGTTGTTGTGTCTGTAAAAAGATTGTCGCTCGCTTCTGTACGAGTGACTATATGAAAAGTATCTGAGATTGATTTTAATTGTAAAGCGATGTAAGGAACAATACCAAAAACGCAAACTAGAGTCACTAAAGCGCCAAGAAATCTACTATTTCCATAACGTAGAGAAATAAAATCTGCAATGCTAGAGATTTTATTTACTCTCGAAATTCTAATAATTTTCTTGAGGATAATCATCCATGTTGGAATAATTAATACAGGACCTAAATAAATCGTTAAATAGTTCAAACCTGATTCTGCCGCTACGCCTATACTACCGTAATAAGTCCAAGCGGTGCAATATACAGCTAATGAAAAAGAATAAACATAAGCGTTATTTGTCCACTTAGAATGGCTTCTTTTTTCAGACCAATGTGCAATGAAAAAAAGAATTGCTAAGTAAAGCGCTAAAATTAAAAGGAGCGCGAAGCTATTCATAATATCTCTTTATTATCAAGTATGAAGTAGCAATCGAAAACAACCACGCCGAAAAAATATAGATGTATATTATAGGAAAGCCAAAAAGTGATTTTGAACTGTCAAATAAAAGCAAAAGAGGTATGTTCAACGCTAGTAATAATAGCATTGAAAGAATAACTAACTTTTGTTCGTGTCTTTTTTTCATGGTATTAAAAAATATACAATCCCTACAAGCAAATGTAGAGATTGTATAGTTTGAAATTTATTTATTTTTCTTAAAGTACTAGTGAGTTGCTTCGCCCGCACCAGATGGAATTCTGATGTTTTCAACAATTTCTTGAACATCAAATGGTGGTTCTGGTGTAAATCTTTTTACTATTAATGCTACAGCAAAATTCACAATCATTGCAATAGTACCAAAACCTTCGGGAGAAATTCCGAACCACCAGCCGTCTTTCAATCCAGCGACAGCCTCTTTTCCTCCATCAAAAATACCAAATTTGAATTTCAACATATAGAAAAGCATCAGTAATAATCCAACGATCATTCCGGCTACAGCGCCTTCTTTATTCATCTTTTTGTCAAAGATTCCAAGAATAATCGCTGGGAATAATGATGCAGCAGCTAGTCCAAATGCTAAAGCGACTACCGCGGCGACAAAGCCTGGAGGATTGATTCCAAAATAACCCGCAATAATAACTGCAACTGCTGCAGCTGCTCGAGCAGCCCAAAGCTCTCCTTTTTCAGAAATATTTGGATTAATCATTTTTTTGATAATATCATGCGATACAGAAGCTGAAATTACTAGTAATAAACCTGCAGCAGTAGATAATGCAGCGGCCAATGCTCCAGCAGCAACTAGGGCAATTACCCAGTTTGGTAAGTTTGCAATTTCTGGATTAGCAAGAACCATAATATCTTTATCAATAGTCAACTCGCTACCTTTGTTTCCTTTTGCTTCCTGCTCCGCTAAAAATTTAGGATCTTTTGAAGCATCATTATAATATTGAATTTTACCATCTCCGTTTTTATCTTCGAATGCTAATAAACCAGTAGTTTCCCATTTTGTAAACCAAGCTGGCATTGAAGTATAATCTTTTCCATTTACAGTTTCAATTAAATTTGTTTTGGCAAAAACCGCAATTGCAGGAGCTGTAGTATATAGTATAGCAATTAAAATTAATGCATATCCAGCTGATTTTCTAGCATCTTTTACTCTCTTAACAGTAAAGAAGCGAACAATTACGTGCGGTAATCCTGCTGTTCCAACCATTAGTGCAAGCGTTATAGCAAAAACATCGACCATTGATTTTGTTCCATTGGTGTAAACCGAGAAACCAAGTTCTGTAGAAAGTCCGTTTAATTTATCAATTAAATAAGTGTCTGTTCCGGTAATTTTCCCTCCCATTCCTAATTGTGGAATTGGGTTACCTGTCATTTGGATAGAAATAAAGATTGCAGGAACCATAAAAGCAAATATCAGTACACAATATTGCGCTACTTGTGTATAGGTGATTCCTTTCATACCTCCTAAAGTGGCATAAAATAAAACAATTACCATTCCTATAATTACTCCTGTGTTAATATCGACTTCTAAAAATTTAGAAAATACTAATCCCACTCCGCGCATCTGTCCTGCTACGTATGTAAATGAAACTACTAGCGCACAAATAATTGCAACGGTTCTAGCACTATTAGAGTAATAACGTTCCCCAATAAAATCAGGAACAGTAAATTTCCCGAATTTCCTTAAATAAGGCGCTAAAAGCAGTGCCAATAAAACGTATCCTCCGGTCCATCCCATTAAATATACAGCTCCATCATAACCATCAAAGGAAATGATTCCCGCCATTGATATAAAAGAGGCGGCACTCATCCAGTCAGCTGCGGTTGCCATACCGTTAGCCAAAGGAGAAATTTCACCTCCAGCAACGTAAAATTCTTTAGTAGATCCAGCGCGCGACCAGATTGCAATTCCAATATAGAGAGCAAAGGTTACTCCAACGATTATATAGGTCCAAGTTTGTAAATCCATGATTTTTTATTTTTTTATAGTTTATAGTTATTCGTCGTATCCGTACTTTTTATCTAATTTGTTCATTAATCGAACATAAATAAATATAAGTATGACAAATACATAAATTGAACCTTGTTGTGCGAACCAAAAACCAAGTGGAAATCCACCTATTTTAATTGTGTCTAATGCTTCTTTAAAAAGAATTCCTGCTCCGTAGGAAACAGCAAACCAAATGCTTAATAAAATTAAAAGGTATTTTAAATTTTCCTTCCAATAAGCTGTTGCGTTATCTTGTTTATCGCTCATAATATTGCGTTATTAAAAATTAGTGGATTATAGATAGATCATTGCTTGAAGCGTAATGGTATTTACGGCTTTATTTGTAGCGTATTTTAATGTCTGATATTCTAAGGTAAGTTTAGAATGATGTCCGCTAAAAAATGCATTTGCTCCAATACCTAATTGAGTTGCATTATCATTTAAAGCGTCTATTTTTCGATCATCATAAGAAATATAAGGTTGGAAACGAGTCTTTGATTTTCCAGGAATAACATATCCTACATGTCCATGAATCATTGATCCCGTTTCATAAGTAGTTCCAAGTCTATAATTTTTTCCGTAATCAGAATTTTGATAAAGAGCGTATGCTGTAAGTGCAGCACCTTGCGTACCTACTGGAACATCATAAAATGCATCTACACCAAAAACAGAAACATCTTCTCCACTTAATACTCCAGAACCGTTTGCTGTAACAGCTCCACTTGGATGTAAAAAGAAACCAGCACCCACATTAAATACTTTTTTAGTTCCTAAGTATGTGCCAACTTTATATGGTAAAAAGTTACTTTCAGCATCTAAAAAACCGTACTCAAAGTATCCAGAATATGTTTTTCCAGCTTCTTTAGATCCTAGTAAGCGAGTACCTGTATAAGTAGCTGCACCACCATTTACAGGAACGGATATCGCTTGTAAATTAGAAGTGGAAGCACTATTTATAGCAACACGATATTGGAATTTTCCAAAAGCTCCTTTTGCATAAATTCCAATGTGTCTAGCAAATTGATCTGATAATCCTAAAGTTGCCCACGCTTGTCTTTGATTGTCTAAAGTCATTATGTTGAGCGTACTCTGATTATTTAAACGAGAAATTCCGTTCCAGTAATGTAGTCCACCTCCAAGCGCATGATCTTTTCCAAGGCTGTATTGTGCCCAAACATCATGTAGAAATAATTGTGAGCCATCTCCTTTTCCGGTTGGGCTCATAGAATCAGCATTTAAACTGTTAAGTCCAAAATGAGTTAAGATTAAAAAGTCTTTGTTGATTTGTGCATACATTAATACACGTGCTCTTCTTACGCTGAAATCTAAATCGGCTTGCTCATTGCCGTTGCCGTCTAAAGGACGGTCTGAATTATACTGTCCCCAGATTTGGGCCCAAGATATTACCCTAAGGTATTTTGATCCATCTTCATTCAGGTTAAACTTCATTCCGGCTCCGTAGTCAGGGGAACCTTGCGAAAAAGCTTTTAAGGATAAAAGCAGTAGTGCTGCAATCAAATAAGTTTTCTTCATAATTATTAATTTGGTTAGTTGAAATGGTTAGTTTCTAGACTGCCAAATTCTAATTTTTTGTTAAGAAAAAAAATTCATGTATATATAGCTGTTAATAGCTATAGTTAATCTTTAAAACGTTCCCATTTAATAAGCATAAATTTGTCACCAAGTTCGGTGATAATCATTCCTGCTCCTGATAATAAACCTTTGTTTTTTATATATTCAACTAATTCTAAGTGGTTGAAAATCTTGTATGTGGGATGGTAATTTCCATGCGAAGGCTTTTTAATATTATAGGACTTTACCCAGTTGCTTACCGTGACATGTGAAACTCCTATAATTCGCTCTATTTCTCTGAAGCTTAGTCCTTCGAGGTACAGTTGTAAAGCTTTAGTCACGTAGTAATCATCTATCTTTTTACCAATTTTATTAACGGTAAAAAAATAATTGCATTTTTTACATAGGTACCTTTGTTTACTGTTGATTATGCCACTTTTAATGATATGATCGCTTTGGCATTTTGGACAGCTTAAAATCTCCATATATATAAATTTTGCATAAATATAGTAATTTAGCAATTATAGTAAACACATTCTGTAAATAAAAAATAGTTTAATTATATATAAATTGTTTTCTTCACTAAATCTTTGTGAAATTGTCAGTTTTTGATCTATTATATCTTTTGACATTGGTCTGAGATTTTTAGATTAGTAAAATGAACTTGTATTTGTTGTAACTTTAAATGTCAATAGCAATAATCTACAGTATGAAAAACCCGATAGCAGAGCGGATTGCCGATTTTTTAAAGAATCATCCTCCTTTCATGAGTTTGGGGTTAGAGGAATTAATTATCATTTCAAATCATTCTCAAGTCGTTTATTTGGAAAAAAATCAAGTTCTTTTTAAGTTCGATGATCAGCCACATTCCTTTTTTTATGTTGTTAAAGATGGAGCAGTCGGTTTGTCGATTACAGCTGACGAAAAGGAATTACTCATTGATGAATGTGATGAAGGAGATATTATTGGAATCCGTCCTTTTTTTGCAAAGGATAATTACTTGATGAATGCTGTAGCTCAAGAGGAAAGTTTGCTTTATGCAATTCCAATAGATTTTTTTGAAAAGTATGTTTTTGCAAATGCAGCAGTGTCTAAATTCTTATTAGAAAGTTTTGCATCCAACACGCGTAATCCATACGATGACGAACATAAAGGAAAGTTGGCTACAGAGAATATAAGGTATCACAATGATGAAAATGTATTTCAATATTTTAAACCCATAAAACATACAGAAAATCCAATTACAGCCACAAAAAACGCTACAGTTAAGGAAATAGCTGAAGTAATGGTCAAATATAAAATTGGCAGCATCATTATTGAGGAGAATCAGCTGCCTATAGGAATTATTACAGACAAAGATTTACGTTATAAAATCGCTACAGGAATTTTTTCTATCGACGACACTGCTAATTGTATAATGTCTACACCTGTAATTACCGTGGGTGCAAATAATTCGGTTGCTGAGGTGCAATTGCAGATGATGCAATTAGGCATAGGTCATTTATGTGTTACTTCAGATGGTACTCCGCAATCAAAAATTATAGGTATCATTTCAGAACACGACGTTTTTACGTCACAAGCTAATAATCCCGGAGTGCTTTTAAAACAAACTAAAAGAGCAAAAAATGCTGAGGAACTCAAAAGTATAAGAAAAAATCTTACTCAGTTAATCCAGAATGCGTTAAATGAAAATATTCCCATTGCTCATATTTCAAAAATTGTTGCTGAGATAAATACGGTTATTACTAAAAGAGCTATTGATCTAGCTATTATAAAAATGGATCAAAAACCTCCGGCGGACTTTGCATGGATAAATATAGGAAGCCAAGGCAGAAAGGAGCAATTACTTATGACAGATCAAGATAATGCTCTGTTATTCGCGGATGTTTCGCCTGATAATTATGATGGCGTTAAAAACTATTTTCTTCAACTGGCTTTCTACGTTACTGAAATGTTGAATACAGTTGGTTACGAATTGTGTCCAGCAGAAATGATGGCATGTAATACGTTATGGTGTAAGTCTGTAACGGAGTGGAAGCGACAATATGTTAGTTGGATCAATAATCCTGGGGTAGAAGGAATTTTAATGTGTTCGATTTTCTTTGATTACGATTTTGTGTATGGAACTAAAGAATTAGTTGATGATATAACAACAACTATATTGAAAAATATAGAGAACAACCAAGTTTTCTTCGCTTATTTAGGTGCTGACGCTTTAAAAAACCTACCTCCTCTCGGTTTTTTTAAGAATTTTATAATCGAAAAGGATGGCGAGCATAAAGATAATTTTGATGTTAAAGGACGAGGATTAATGCCTTTGATTGATGCAGCGAGACTCTTGTGTTTAAGCAATAAAATTACGGGAGCTAATAATACAATACTGAGATATAAAGAACTTTCTGCGCTAGAACCTCAAAATGCTGCTATTTATGATGCTTGTGCGGAAGCATTTTCCATATTGCAGAAATTTCGAACTAAAGAAGGTTTTGCGAGTAATTCAGGTGGAAGTTATTTAGATTTAAGTAAGTTGTCTAAATTAGATAAGCTAAAGCTAAAGAATGCTTTTAATCCTATCAATGATGTTCAAGAAATTATTAGAACACGATTTCAACTCACATACTTTACTTAGATGAAGCTAGTTAACTGGTTTAGAAGAACCGAAAAAGTATATCCTGAATTTTGGAAAAGTTATTTGGCATACTTTGATTTTAAATCGAATGCTTCTGCTGAAAAAAGAATAGTGGCTTTTGATACAGAAACAACGGGTTTAGATTTTCGAACAGATGTAATTCTTTCTATTGGTGCAATTGGGATTAGCGGAAATTCAATTGTTGTTAACGATTGTTTGAATTTGTTTTTGATTCAAGATGTTTTTAAAAAAGAAACTGTGCCTATTCATGGAATATTAAAAACGGGTCAAGAGGAAAAAATTCCAGAGTCTGAAGCTGTAATTAAATTTTTAGATTTTATAAAAGATGCTGTTCTTGTTGGTCATCACGTTAGTTTTGATGTAAAAATGATAAATGAGGTTTTAAAAAGAATGGGATTAAGTAAGCTAAAAAATAAAAGTATCGATACTGATTTAATGTATCAAAAATTTAAAAGACTACCGGAAGAGCATCATTCTAGTTTAGATGAACTATGTAAGATTTTTAAAATTGAAAAAATTGACAGGCATACCGCGATTGGTGATGCTTATATCACTGCTTTTATTTATTTACAACTTAAAAACAAGTGGAGGAGATAGTGTTTAAAAATTTCTGCATTAATGCGAACTTGTAATTTCTGTAGAAGTTCTTAAATATAAAATTTTTTAAAAACAAAAAACCCGAATATTTCTATTCGGGTTTTGTGGTACCTCCAGGGATCGAACCAGGGACACATGGATTTTCAGTCCATTGCTCTACCATCTGAGCTAAGGTACCGTGCTATTGCGGGTGCAAAGATAGGATGATTTTTAATATATCCAAACCATTTTTTTAAAAAAATCAATTCGTACCTTCGCAACATCAAAAAATGAATTATGATTTTAGTGATTGATGTAGGTAATTCCCGAATTAAAGCTGCTGTATTTGAGGATAATATACTTTTAGAAATTTTTATTTTTACAAAAATTGAGCTCGAAAAAAAAATTGAAAATATTTTAAAAAAATTTCAAAAAACAACTGATTTGGTTGTTTCTTCGGTAGGAGATGTGGAAAAAGAGTCATTTTTAGCGTTCAATAATTTAGTTAAAGTGAATTTTATATCGCACACCGATCTTTTTCCTTTTCAAAATAAATATAGTACGCCTCAAACATTAGGAATCGATAGAATGGTTCTTGCTTCTGGAGCAGTTTTAAGTTTTCCAAATCAAAATAGATTAGTTATTGATGCCGGGACTTGTGTTACCTACGATTTTATCACTCAAGATAATGAGTATCTAGGAGGAGCAATCTCTCCAGGTTTCCGCTTGAGATATGAGTCATTAAATAATTATACTGCAAAGCTGCCTTTGCTATCATTAGAAAATCCTAGCGATTTAATAGGAAACTCAACTTCGACATCTATTCATTCCGGTGTTGTGAATGGACTAGTAAACGAGATTGACGGATTCATAGCAGATTATAGCGCTCGATACTCAAATTTTATAATAATTTTAACGGGGGGAGACACAGATTTTTTGGCCAAACGATTAAAAAATACCATATTTGCCAATTCAAATTTTCTCTTGGAGAGTTTGAACCAAACTTTTCAATATAAAATCAAAAATGATTAAAAAAATTATAGTAAGCGCTTGTTTGCTTTTATCATTAGTTACTTTCGCTCAAGAAGGAACAGCTTCTCCATATTCTTTTTACGGTATTGGTGATGTAAGATTCAAAGGAACTCATGAAACTCGCGCTATGGGAGGGATTGCTGTCGAGCAAGATAGTATTCACATGAACCTACAAAATCCTGCAAGTTTTGCAAGTTTAAAACTAACAACTTTTTCTTTAGGAGGTACTAATTCAAGTACAAATTTAAAAACAGAGACAAAATCAGCCAAAGCTTCAAGAACAACTTTAGATTATCTAGCAGTTGGTTTGCCTTTAGGTAAATTTGGTGTGGGTTTTGGATTGATTCCGTATTCATCTGTTGGTTACAAAATTAGAAGTTTGAGTACAGGTACAGAAAATAACCAAAGTTTTAATGGAACAGGTGGGTTGAACAAAGCATTTCTTGGTGTCGGTTATAAAATAACTTCAGATTTAAGTCTTGGAGCAGATGTCAATTATAATTTTGGAAAAATTGAAACGAATAATTTCGAATATATTACTGATATCGCTATTGGTACTCGAGAATTAAACGAAGTAGATTTATCTGGTGTGAATTTTAATATTGGTATGATGTACCAAACAAAAATTTATAAAAAAGTATCGTTATTCAGTAGTTTAAACTATTCGCTAGAAAGTACTTTGAAATCTAAAAATACTAGAAATATAGCTACAGCTTTATATAATTCTAACTTTGATTTAGCGATTGTAGATATTTTAGAAGATGTAAAAACGGAGGAAAACTTAAAAGTGCCAAGTAAATATGCAATGTCTGCTGGTATTGGCGAAGCTAAAAAATGGTTAGTTGGAATTGGTTATACCTTTCAAGGTGCAGGATCTTTAAGTAATAGTTATAATGCTCTTGATAATGTGAGTTATGAAAAGCATCAAAAATATAATATAGGTGGATACTACATTCCTAACTATAATGCATTTTCAAGTTATGCAAAAAGAGTAACCTACAGAGGTGGATTCAGATATGAAAAAACTGGTTTGATAATCAATTCAGAGCCTATCAAAGACATGGCGGTTTCATTAGGATTTGGTTTGCCTTTAACGGGAACTTTTTCAAATGTAAACATCGGACTTGAATTTGGTAAAAAAGGAACTACTTCAGCTGGCTTAGTTGAAGAGAATTATGCTAATGTTAGTGTGGGTTTCTCTCTTAATGAACAATGGTTTGTTAAACGAAAATTCAACTAAAAACAGCTTGTCACTTAAACTTCTTTGTAAGTTCAGCGTATGACTTTAAATAAAACAAACACTATTAAATGGATTGTCACAGTTTTTGCTGTGACACTCTTTTTTGGGTGCGAAAGTAATTTTAAGGAAATACAAAAAAGTAATATTTCTGAATTTTTTCCAAGTAGCGATGCTGACATGGTTAATTTGAAATATACTGATTCTGGCAGGATTACCGCGATTCTAGTAAGTTCAAAAATGTTAGATTACGCTACGGTAAGTTATCCTTTTACTGAATTTCCAAAAGGAATTGATGTCACACTCTACGATAAAAACGCAAAAAAAACCTTTATTAGATCAAATTATGCAATTTCGTACAAAGGAAGTAGTATTATTGATTTACAAGGCAAAGTAAAAATTTACACCGAACAAGGTCAAACTCTAGAGACAGAACAGCTTTACTTTGATCAAAAAAACGAGTGGTTTTTTACGGAGAGAAGATTCAAATTTACGGATCCTAAAGGAGTCTCAAATGGACAAGGAATTGATTTTAGCAGAGATTTCAAAGTCATTAATTCGCAAAAAATAACAGGCGAAGTTGAAACAAACGAATAATTATTTACACTATGAATTACTTAAAATTTACACAATACGTTTATCTTCTTTTTGCAGCTTTCTTTCTTTATGATGGTGTTACAAAACTTATGAATCCTGCTTTAGGAAGTCCATGGTTGAGTTTTATTATCACTGCTGTGGCTATATTTATGTTCTTTTTTAGAAGAAAATTTTCTAAAAAATTTGATGACAGAAACAAAAACTCCTAGTCCATGGAAATTAGTATTATTATATTATGTCTAATACTAAGTGCTTTTTTTTCAGGAATGGAGATAGCGTTTGTCTCATCTAATAAAATTTATCTCGAAATCGAGAAAAAGCAAGACAACTTTCTTTCAAAAATACTGACTAAACTTACTGAGAAACCAACAAATTTCATTGTTTCCATGCTGATAGGTAATACCGCAGCTATGGTTATTTATGGTTTTTTTATGGGCGATTTGTTGACTGAATGGTTTTTCAACTCTGGAAACTCTCTATCGGAAGGATGGAGTCTATTAATCCGAATTCTTATTTCTACGGTCGTTATTTTAATTACTGCCGAGTTTCTTCCTAAAGTGTTTTTTCAAATATATGCTAACTCATTAATTAAGATTTTTGCAGTACCAGCGTATTTTTTCTACAAGATTTTCTATTACGTAGCTTTGTTTTTTATTGGTATTTCTGATTTTATCTTAAAGCGATTCTTCAAAACTGAAGGCGACATTACTCCTTTGTTTTTTAGTAAGATCGAACTTGGAGATTATATCACTGAGCAAATGAGTACCGTTGAAGATAATGAGTTGGTAGATTCAGAAATTTTGATGTTTCAAAATGCATTGGAGTTTTCAGGAGTTAAAGCTCGAGATGTAATGACTCCAAGGATTGAAATTAGTGCTGTTGATCTATTAGATTCGATTGATAATTTAAGACAATTATTTATTGAAACCGGTTATTCGAAAATCGTAGTTTATCAAAATTCCTTTGATGATATTATCGGTTATGTTCATTCTTTTGATTTGTTCAAAAAGCCAAACAGCATCGAAGAAATTGTAATTAAAGTAGAATTTCTGCCTGAAACTATATTTATTAAGGATGCCATGAATTTCTTGACTAAAAAGAGAAAAAGTGTTGCGGTTGTTTTAGATGAATATGGTGGAACTTCAGGGATAATCACTATCGAAGATATTATTGAAGAGCTTTTTGGCGAAATTCAAGATGAGCATGATTCAGATGAAGAATTAGTAGAGAAAGAACTGGGACAAGGTGAGTTCTTGTTTTCAGCACGACTTGATGTTGAATATTTAAATGAAACCTACAAACTCGATATTCCTGAAGAAGATTCTTATGGAACTTTAGGAGGTTTTATAGTAGATCACACTAAGGAAATTCCGCAAAAAGGAGACAAAATTTCTATAGGAATCTATCATTTTGTAATCGAAGAGGCGACAAACAAGAAAATAGAATTGGTTAAAATGACGGTGCAAGAGTGATTTCTATTGTGAAAGTAAAAATTCTTGCAAAATAAAACGCTACTAGTATTATTATTAACTAGATAATTGTATTTTCGCAAACTGAATATAAAAATTAACAACAATAAAATGGCAGTTTTACAAAAAATTAGACAACGTTCACTTCTTCTGATACTAGTTATTGGATTTTGTTTATTAGCATTTATCATAGGTGATATATTCAATAGTGGTGGTTTCAACAGTACGTCGAAAGATGTAGGAAGCATCGATGGAAAAGATATTTCATTTGAAGACTTTAGAGTTAAAGTTAGTAATGTTGAAAAAAGTGGACAAGGGATTACTTCAACTGAAGCAGCAAACAGAGTTTGGGAGCAAGAAGTTTCTGTTGCATTGTTAACTACTGAATTTGATAAGTTAGGATTAAGAGTAGGTGAAAAACACTTATTGGAAGTTTTAAAAGCTGATCAAAATATTGGTGGGAATCCATTGTTTATGAATGCAGCAGGTGGATTTGATGTTGCTAAATTTAAAGAGTACTTCAAGGCTAATCCAGAGCAAGCTCAGTTTTTAAAAGACAGAGAGAAAGACGCTGAGTTAAACGCTAAATATCAAATGTATAACACTATGATTAAAGCGGCGGTTTTTACAACTGCAAGTGAAGGTAAAATGAAATATGAAATGGAAGCAAACAAAGTTAACTTTGCTTACGTTGCAGGTTTATATTCTACAATTAAAGACAGTGATGTGAAAGTTACTGATTCGGAGATTGTTGATTACATGAAGAAAAATGAGAAGAAATTTAAAGCAGATGAATCTCGCGAAATAGAATATGTTTTAATCGAAGACAAAGCATCGCCTGCTGATGAAGCTGAAATTAAGACTAAAGTAAATGCATTGTTGAATGGAAGCGTTGTTTATAATCAAGCTACTGGTAAAAATGATACAGTTGCTGGTTTTAGAACAACAAAAAACATAGCTGATTTTGTGAACTCAAATTCTGATGTTCCTTATGATTCAACTTATATCGCTAAGAAAGATTTACCAGCAGTTGATGCTGACAAATTATTCAATCTTGCTCCTGGTGCTATTTACGGACCTTATATGTTTGGAAATTACTACTGTATTTCTAAATCAATGGGAATGAAAGCTGGAGTTAATGCAAAAGCAAGTCATATCTTAATCAGTTATGAAGGAACACAAGTTCCAAATAAAAAGGAAGTAAGAACTAAGGAAGAAGCTAAAGCTAAAGCAGAAAGCATTCTTGCTCAAGTTAATGCTAATCCAGATAGCTTTTTAATGTTAGCTTTTACATCATCTGATGATTCTTCTGCACAACAAGGAGGAGATTTAGGTTATTTTGGTCCAAACCAAATGGTAAAACCTTTTAATGATTTTGTATTCAATAACGGAATTGGAAAAGTTGGTTTAGTTGAAAGTGATTTCGGTTTTCATATTATTAAAGTTACAGATAAGCAAGACGGCATCCGTTTAGCAACTGTTGCTCAAAAAATTGAAGCTTCTGAAGCTACATCTGATAAGATGTTTACACAAGCAACTAAATTTGAAATGGATGTTGCAGACAAAGATTTTAACAAAGCGGCAAAAGATATGGGACTTACCGTAGCGCCTGCAGTTTCTGTTAAAGGAATGGATGAGAGTTTTGGATCATTAGGTAATCAAAGAAATATTGTAAGATGGGCATTTGAAGACGGCGTTAAAAAAGGATCTGTAAAAAGATTTGAAGTAGCTAATGTTGGTCACGTAATTGCAAAAGTAAAAAGTATTGATAAAACTGGTTTAGTTGCAGTTTCTGTTGCAAGACCTTATGTTGAGAATATACTTAAAAATAAGAAAAAAGCAGAATTGATAAAAGCTAAAATGAGTGGTTCTTCTCTTGAAGCTATTGCTAAAGCAGTAGGAGGAACAGTACAACAAGCTACTGATCTTACTATGGAAAACGCAATGTTACCAAATGTTGGTCCTGAGCCAAGAGTTGTAGGAAATGCATTTGCTTTAGCAGCAAATAAATTATCTGCACCTATCGAGGGGAATACTGGAGTTTATGTTGTTAAAAACATAAGCACTGTAAAAGCTCCAGCAATGAAAGATTATGCTACTTACGTTGCAAAAATAGAGTCTCAAAATGCTTCAGAAGTGAATAGAGTAATTCCAGCATTAAAAGGGAACGCTAAAATTAAAGATAACAGACAGCAGTTCAATTACTAATCAAAGTAATAACTCAAAATATAAAATCCCGATACATTTTAAAATGTATCGGGATTTTTTTTGCACTGATTTTTGCGAAATTAGTGGTGTTTTGATATGCTGCAAGCTTATTCAAAAAGTTGCGCTGACAATTAAATTCAACATCTATTTCATCATCACTTTGTCACGCTGGAAGCGTCTCAATAAAGTTGCGCTGACAATAAATGCAACACCTATTTCACCGTCAATTTGTCACGCTGGAAGCGTCTTAATAAAGTGGTGTTGACCAATAAATGCAAGAGATAGTTCACTAATACTTTTTCACGCTGGAAGCGTCTTAACAAAGTTGCGTTGACCAATAAATGCAAGAGATAGTTCACTAATACTTTGTCACGCTGGAAGCGTTTGAATAAAGTTGCGTTAATAATTAAGTGCAACATCCATTTCACTATCACTTTGTCATGCTGGAAGCGTCTCAGTAAAGTTGCGCTGACAATTAAATGTAACAAATATTTCACTAATAATTTGAAACTTTGTAAGCGTCTCAATAAGGTTGCTCGTTTGCGGTGAGACGCTTCCAGCGTGACAATTGGAAAGGAACATTTTAGTAATGGTTGTAGAAAACTCAAAGTCAATCTAATAAATTTAGAACAATATAATATTTAAGGTAGAGGATTTTTTAATGATGTTGTCGTGGACTTGCGGTAATAATACTTCGCTTACAATTTGTGAAGCTAAAGGTTCCTCAATAAAGTTGCGTTGACGGCTTAATGCAACATTTATTTCACTATCACTTTGTCACGCTGGAATCGTCTCAATTAAGTTGCTAGATTAAGGTGAGACGCTTCCAGCGTGACAATTGGAAAGGAACATTTTAGTAATGATTGTAGATAACTCAAAGTCAATCTAATAAAATTAGAACAATATAATATTTAAGGTAGAGGATTTTTTAATGATGTTGTCGTGGACTTGCGGTAATAATATTTCGCTTACAATTTGTGAAGCTGAAGGTGCCTCAATAAAGTTGCGCTGACAATTAAATGCAACATCTATTTCACCATCACTTTGTCACGCTGGAAGCGTCTCAATAAAGTTGCTCGTTTGCGGTGAGACGCTTCCAGGGTGACAACTGGAAAGGAACATTATAGTAATGGTTGTAGAAAACTCAAAGTCAATCTAATAAAATTAGAACAATATAATATTTAAGGAAAAGGATTTTTTTATGATTTTTTCTTGGCCTTGCGGTAACAATATTTCACTATTACTTTGTCACCCTAAAAGCGTCTCAATAAAGTTGCTCTGACGACTAAATGTAACATGTATTTCGCTGTTACTTTGTAACGCTGAAGTGTCTCAATTATTTTGCGTTGAAAATTAAATGCAACATCTATTTCACCATCACTTTGTCACGCTGGAAGCGTCTCAATAAAGTTGCAAGTTTGCGTTGCTACGTTCCTAGCGTAGCAATAAGATAAGGCTATCATTACAGTCAAATGGATAACATAAATTAAACCCTAAGTCAATATCATTTCATCGTATGTAATAATTGTCGAATATCCTTTTGAAATAAAATATTCCGATGGATTTTCAGTACTTATTGCCATGACAAAATCGCCTCCCCAAGCTCCAAGACTTTTTATCGTTCCTTCGAAGTCAGGAAATGTAGCTTCTTTGATTGTTTGCATTTCGAGAATAGAACTCATTTCAATCTCGTGTTTTTGTAATGCTTCCGCAAAGGATTGAAGAGTGCGGGCTTCTAAAACTTCGGTCGTGGTTTGATCATTTGAAGCAATTGTTTTTTCTAAATTGTATTTTTTATTCATATTGTATGAAGCGATAGCGGTTTTACTGCTCTGCTTCTTATTAAGATAAACGAAAAATATATTTTCTGTAAATTTTGGAGAAAAGCAGACTTGCTCTACAATTGGATTGCCATCATTCAAATGATATAAAATTGGGCTGTCGTTTTGCGCGCAAGCAATATCATAGCCGCTTCCTCCAAAGCTGTTTTTAAGTAGCGTAAAAGCATCAACTTCTAGCCACTGAGCTATATTGTTTATGAGTGTAGACGATGTTCCTAGTCCCCAACTTTTAGGAAAGCTAAGTTCAGTGGTAATTTTTAAACCTTGATTTTGATTTAATGCATTTGGATTTAATAGAAGTGCTTCTTTTATGATTGTAGTTAAAGTGTCTTTTACAGATTCGTTCTCTGAATCACTTTCATTTACAATATCTGAAAATAAAATTATGTCTTCGAACCAAGTGCTTCCGTCAGCATCATAGCTTATCCATTGAATATGTTTAGAAGTGGTTTGTTCTACAATTAAATTCTGACCGAATTTTGTAGGTAAAGCAAATGCTTTAGCACCATCTAAAACGAGGTATTCTCCGGTTATTAATAGCTTCCCGTTGCTGTAATATGTTTGTGTCATTTAAACTGAATTTATAGCAGTAATTCTAATTGATTTCCTTTTCAAATTCCTTTAATGTTATCGATTATTTTCTAATTTCTTCAATAAAAGTTACTACAGCGCTGTGAGAAACGGTATTTTTTTTGAAATGTTTCTGAATTAAAAGGCGTTCGCTTTCTGTCGCTTCGTACTGATTGATGATATTGTTTAAGTGCATTTTCATATGACCTTCTTGAATTCCGGTGGTAGTCAAAGAGCGCAATGCGCCAAAGTTCTGAGCAAGACCTGCGACTGCAACAAACTGCATTAACTCCTTTGCAGAAGGGTTTTCTAACATCTCGAGAGATAATTTGACTAAAGGGTGCAAGGACGTTAAACCTCCTACAGTTCCCAAGGCTAAAGGGATTTCGAGCCAAAAAGTAAAAATTCCATTTTCAATTTGGGCATGAGATAAACTAGAATATTTACCGTTTCTAGCAGCGTAAGCGTGAATTCCAGCTTCTACAGCACGAAAATCATTTCCAGTTGCAAGAACAACGGCATCTACACCGTTCATTATTCCTTTATTATGCGTGACAGCTCGGAATGGTTCTACTTCAGCAATTTGGACTGCTTGTATAAATTTATTGGCAAATTCTTCACCATTAGGAATGTGTTTTTCTTCTAGTTCTGCAACTGTACAAGAAACTTCAGCTCTTACGACACAATTAGGAACATAATTAGAGAGAATGCTCATAATAACTTCTATATCCTTTTCTGTTTCTGTGAATAATTCGTAGTCGTGAGCCTCATCTTTTAATGTTTTTGCAAATTGTTCGAGACAAGAGTTGATGAAATTAGCGCCCATGCTATCTATAGTTTCAAAAGTAGCATGTAATTGAAAGTAATTAGGTAGTAAATCAGTTTTATCATTAAGAACGATATCTAAAATTCCTCCACCTCTTTTTTGCATATTTACAGTGATAGATTCTGTTTCTAAAAAAAGTTTATTTTTTATTTGAGCAAAAAACAAATTCAGTTTTGAAATATCTCCCTTATATATAAAATGGACTTGACCTATTTTTTCGGTATTGATAACGGTTGCTTTAAAACCACCACGTGTAGACCAGAATTTTGCAGCTTTTGAGGCAGCAGCTACTACTGAACTTTCCTCGATTGCCATGGGAATCGTGCTGTATTTTCCATTAATTAGGAAATTAGGAGCAACTCCTAACGGGATATAAAAGTTTGTAATCGTATTTTCAATGAATTCATCGTGTAATTTCTGTATTTTTTCGTCAGAATTCCAGTAGTTTTTCAGTAATAAAACAGCTTCTGTAGGTGTTGAAAAATATTGATTGGCAATCCATTCTATTTTTTCTTCTTTGGATAATTTTGAAAATCCGCTAATAGCCTTATTCATTCTCAATTGATTATGGTATAATTAACTGCAAATATACGTTTTTAGAGGTTTTGTTTGTAACCAAATGATATTCACTAATGATTTACTTTTAATATTAATTTTTACATTTAACATAAAAAAGAGACGTTAATTGTAATTTTTTCACTAAAATTGACGGTTTTTATCTTTAAATAAATAGCATGAACTCAAAACAAATTATAACATTATTTTTATTCATCTGTTTTTCAGTTGTAGGTCAGCAAAAAATAACAATAGATGAGATTTATAACGGCACATTTCGAACAAAAGGAATGGATGAACTTCAGTCGTTAAAGAACACAAATCAATATACAGTTCTTAACTTTGATAGGCAGTCAAGAAGCATGAGCATTGATTTATATGACTTTGCTACTTTAAAGAAAGTAACTACTTTAATCGATACAAAGTCTTTCCCAGAGTTAAGTAGTGGAATAAACAGCTATACATTCGATGCTTCCGAAAAAATGATTTTGCTAGCCTGTAATACGAAACAAATTTTTCGTCATTCCTTCACAGCTGATTATTTTTTATACAATATCGCGACAAAAGAACTCTCTAAACCATTTGACTTCCAAGTTCAGGAACCAACCTTTTCACCAGACGGTAAGAAAATCGCTTACGCAAAAGAAAATAATCTGTACGTATACGATGTATCCTCTAAGAAGTCAACTGCAATTACGACAGACGGAGCGAAAAACAGCATCATTAATGGTATTACTGACTGGGTTTATGAAGAAGAATTTGCTTTTGTAAAAGCATTTGACTGGAGTGCAGATAGTAAAAAAGTAGCTTATATTCGTTTTGACGAAACCAAAGTTCCTGAGTTTTCAATGTCTATTTTTGGTAAAGATTTATATCCTACTATGCAGACTTTTAAATATCCAAAGGCGGGCGAAAACAACGCTGTCGTTTCATTGCATATTTACAATGTAGATTCAAATGCCGTTAAAAATATTAATTTAGGTAACTACAATGATTTTTATATCGCGAGAATGAAATGGACAAATGATGCTAACACATTATCTGCACAGGTTTTAAACCGTCATCAAAATAATTTAGATTTACTTTTCATTAATGGAGATTCAGGAACTGCGAAAGTAGTTTTGAACGAAAAAGATAAGGCTTACGTTGACGTTACTGATGATTTAACTTTTTTGAAAGACAATAGTTTCATTTGGACTTCAGAAAAAGATGGTTACAATCATATTTATTTATATGATAAAAATGGGAAATTAAAAAATCAAGTAACTAAAGGAAAGTGGGATGTAACCTCTTATTACGGTTTAGATGAAAAGTCGAATACTGTATTTTATCAATCTGTTGAAAATGGATCAATTAATAGAGATATCTATAGAGTAGCGCTTGATGGGAAAAATAAAATGAGATTGTCAACTCAAACAGGAACGAACAGTGCAACTTTCAGTCCGAATTTTCAATATTACATCAATACTTTTTCAAGCGCATCAATGCCAACAAAATATACTTTGAACGATGCTAAGGCGGGGAAAGAAATCAAGGTTATTCAAAGCAATGAAGCTTTATCTGAAAAATTAAAAGGATATAATTTACCATCCAAAGAGTTTTTTGTTCTTAAAACAAAAAAAGGTAACGAGTTGAATGCATGGATGATCAAACCAAAAGATTTTGATGCTTCAAAAAAATATCCAGTTTTCATGTTCCAATATTCAGGTCCAGGATCTCAGCAAGTAGCTAATAGCTGGATCAACTCTAACGATTATTGGTTTATGATGTTATCTCAGCAAGGTTACATCGTAGCATGTGTCGATGGAAGAGGAACGGGTTATAAAGGAGCGGAATTTAAAAAAGTAACTCAGCTTCAATTAGGTAAATACGAGGTAGAGGATCAAATTGACGCTGCTAAAGTAATAGGTAACTATTCATTTGTAGATAAAGCTAGAATAGGTATATTTGGCTGGTCTTATGGTGGATTTATGTCTTCTAATAGTCTTTTAAAAGGAAATGATGTTTTTAAAATGGCGATTGCAGTAGCTCCAGTTACAAACTGGCGTTTCTATGATAGCGTTTACACAGAGCGTTACATGAAAACTCCGCAAGAGAATCCAAGTGGATATGATGACAACTCACCTATAAATCATGTTGCAAAATTGAAAGGTAAATTCCTTTTAATACATGGTTCAGGGGATGATAATGTACATGTTCAAAACTCAATGCAAATGATGGAGGCGCTGATTCAAGCTAATAAACAATTTGACTCCCAAATTTATCCAGACAATAACCACGGAATTTATGGTGGCAATACCAGAATTCAGTTGTACACGAAGATGACTAATTTTATTAAAGAGAACTTATAACTAAAAACAATATCACAATGGTATCAAAGCAGGATGATTTATTATTAAAGCACTTAAGTAACAGAGGGATTGACCAAGCAATGGTTATGGATCATCCAGCTTCACTATTTGTTTTATTTTTTACAGAAATGTGGGAGCGTTTTTCTTATTATGGAATGCGCGCTTTACTAACTGTGTTTTTAGTAAGTGAATTAGTAAATGGAGGATGGGCATGGACGAATGAGGAAGCTCTTAAATTGTATGGAATTTATACCGGTTTGGTTTATTTGACTCCGCTTTTAGGAGGAATGATTGCTGATAGATTTACTGGTTATAGAAAAGCTATTTTAATAGGTGCATTGGTGATGACACTTGGACATGCGTCTATGGCGCTTGAAGGTGTTAGTCAAAATTTCTTTTACATAGGTTTACTATTGATGATTTTAGGTAATGGAATGTTTAAGCCAAATATTTCTTCAATGGTGGGTCAGTTATATCCTGATACAAGTAGTAAAAAAGATGCTGGTTACACAATTTTTTACATGGGTATTAATGCAGGAGCGTTCTTAGGAATGTTATTGTGTGGTTATATAGGTGAAAAAATTGGGTGGCATTACGGATTTGGTTTAGCGGGTGTTTTTATGTTTTTTGGAATGCTACAATTCTTTTTTGCACAAAAAATATTTGGTGTAATTGGACAAGATGTTAATATTGCAAAAAAATCGGAACTATCAGCTGAAGAGAATTCTGAAGTAGAGATAGCTCCTCACATCGTTAGAGATAGATTAGTTGTTGTAGGTGTTTTCATGGTTGCTAGTATCTTTTTCTTTTTTGCTTTCGAACAAGCTGGAGGTTCTATGACTTTATTTGCAAAAGATTATACACAAAGAGCTTTAACCGGAGATTCAGCAACATTCTTTAAATGGGTTGATGCTATTTTAACAATTTTCCCTATCGCTATTGTAACTTACGTTTTAGCTGGGTTAGCCAAGAAAATTTACGCGAAGTATCCTTTAACTATTATTTTTACCACAATATCGTTTGTAATTATTTGGGGATTAGGAATTTGGAAAGTAAACCGTGAATTTTCATTAGAAACAACAGAAGTTACTGTTTCTTGGTTTCAAATTTTAAACTCATTTTTTATTATTACACTTGCTTCATCATTTAGTAAGTTATGGGATAAAGTATGGAATCCATCTGGACCTGTGAAATTTGCTATGGGATTAATCTTTGTAGCTGTAGGTTTCTTTGCATTGTCTTACGGTAGTTTAAGTATTCCTGATGGAGCAAAAACGGCATCAGTAAGTATGATTTGGTTGATTTTAGCTTATTTCTTCCATACCGTTGGTGAGTTATGTTTATCACCTGTTGGATTATCATACGTAAGTAAATTATCTCCCAAAAAATTTGTCGGTCTTCTTTTCGGACTTTGGTTCACTGCTTCTGCAATTGCAAACTTTATTGGAAGCTGGACTGGAGCTTACATTGACAAGATTTCAGAAATGTATTCTATATCTACGTTTTTTATCATCATTGCGGGCGTTCCGTTATTTGCAGCCTTGATGCTATTGCTTTTCAATAGAAAGTTAGTTAAAATGATGCACGGCATTAAATAAGCACAATTAAATACAACATGAATCAAAATACCACAGATCAATTTTTTAAGAGTACAGTTTTAGGTCATCCATCAGGATTATTCGTTTTATTTTTCACAGAAATGTGGGAGCGATTTTCATTCTATGGAATGCGCGTTTTATTGATCAACTTCCTAACCATGGCAATCATTGGTGACAACGCAGGATGGGGTTGGTCCTCTGAAAATGCTGGTGCACTTTATGGAACTTATGCAATGCTACTTTATATTACACCTATTTTTGGTGGAATTATAGCTGATAAATACATTGGTTACCGATGGGCAGTGGTCGTTGGTGCTTTAATAATGACATTAGGACATGCCTCAATGGCTGTCGATTCTCCTACTATGCTTTATGTTGGTCTTGGATTATTAGTTATTGGAACAGGATTCTTTAAGCCAAATATTACTTCTATACTTTCTGAGATGTACAAAAACAATCCAGAAAAGAAGGATGGTGCTTATACTATCTTCTATATGGGTGTAAACGCTGGTGCCTTTTTTGGTATGATGCTTTGCGGTTATTTAGCTGAAAAAGTAGGTTGGCATTGGGGCTTTGGTTTAGCTGGTGTTTTCATGCTTTTGGGAACGTTACAATTTTGGTTGGCAAAACCATTATTTGGTGCAATTGGAGAAGTTCCAAACCGAGCAGAAGTTAAAAAAGCAGAAGAACTAGCAAAACAAAGTAATCTTGATGAAGATAGAAGAAATCCATTTACTTTAGTAGATAAGGTTTTAATCGTTATTACGACAGTTATTGGTTTGCTATATGCCTTTAATGATCCTTTATCTAAAATTGCAGATATTAATTTATTTCCTTTTAAGTTAGGTGCTTTAGATGGTCAGAATGTAATGATTATTGCTGCACTTGTATTCTTTTTAATTTTAGTTATTTCTAGATTAATGCGATATACTACTGTAATTAGACACAGAATGATTGCAGTAATTATCTTTGCTTTTTTCACTGTTTTCTTTTGGATGTCTTTTGAACAAGGTGCATCTTCATTAGTTATTTTTGCTAGAGATAGCGTTGATCGAACTTTAGAAGGAACTGCTTTAACGATTTTTAACGTAGTTAATACGCTATTAACTATTGTCCCATTACTAATCGTATCGTGGGTTCTAATATTATTAGGGAAACAAACTTGGAAAAAAATTCCAGGATCTAATGTAGTTTTGGCAATTTGTTTCTTAGGGGTCTGGTCAGTGGCAATATGGATGTTGTATAAGGAGTTTACCGCTACATCTTCAGAGATTACAGTTTCTTGGTTTAGTATTTTAAATTCATTTTTTATAATTGCATTTGCATCTACAGTTTCTAAACTATGGGATAGTAAATACAATCCATCTGCAGCTTATAAATACGGTTTGGGTTTAATAATTATGGCGATTGGTTTTGGACTGTTAGCTTACGGAGCATACGGAATCAAAGAAGGAATTAAAGTATCGATGATTTGGTTAGTATTAGCCTACTTATTTCACACTCTGGGAGAATTATTCTTATCACCGGTTGGATTGTCTTACGTTAGCAAATTAGTTCCAGCGCGTATGATTGCTTTCATGTTTGGGATGTGGTATTTGGCAATAGCAATTGGAAATAAACTAGCGGCAGTATTGGGAGGACAAATTGACAATATTACTCAACAGTACAGTTTGTCAACATTTTTCTTAATTTTTGCTATAGTTCCAGTAATTGCCGGCGTTTTAGTTATCGCTCTTAATCCGTTATTGAAAAGATTAATGCACGGTGTTCGATAAGGTTTAAAATTTTTATCAAATTCTTTGATCTCAAAAATAAAGTGATAGCAGTCACAGGTGCAATTAAATGGAAAATAACATAACAATAGAACAGATACAAAACTTTGAGGGAAAGTATCCTAAACAACTTTGGTATCTGTTTATAGTTGAAATGTGGGAGCGCTTTTGCTTTTACGGAATGCGTGGCGTTTTAACCTTTTTTATGGTGGACCAATTGCTATTGAAAGATGCAGCTGCCAACTTACAATATGGTGCAATTCAAGCTTTTGTTTATGCTTTTACATTTATTGGAGGAATTTTTGCCGACAAGATTTTAGGATTTAAAAAATCATTATTTTTTGGAGGAATCGTAATGATAGTAGGTAATTTATTAATTGCGTTTTCACCGCAAACCTTATTTTATTATGGTATTGCATTTTCAATTATAGGAACTGGATTTTTCAAGCCTAATATTTCGTCTATGGTAGGTGAGTTGTATCATGAAAAAGATGGTAGACGTGATGCGGGTTATGGAATGTTTTATGCAGGAATTAATATTGGCGGATTGTTTGGTGGTGCTTTATGTATTTATTTAGGTAAATATCATTCTTGGACACTTTGTTTTCTTGCTGCAGCCATCGTGATGATTTTTGGACTAGTTACTTTCCTTTTTACCAAAAAACATTTAGGACCTATAGGCAATTCTCCTTTATTAAATCTAACAGCGTCGAAAAGAAAAACACGTGAAATAGCAGTTTATATAGGTTCATTGTTAAGTATACCATTCATTTTTATAATGGTAAAAAATACAGATTACACGGATTATTTCATGTATACTATTGGAGTTATCGCAATTTCTTATTTTACTTACGAGCTGTTTAGACTTGGTGAAGTTAAATTACAGAAAAAATTATTTGCAGCGTTTCTTTTCATCTTTTTTTACTTTCTGTTTAATGCTATTTACGAGCAAAGCGGAGGTTCATTATCGCTTTTTGCCAAGGATAATTTAAACAGTAATTTATTAGGATTCACTATAGATCCAAATGTTGTGAACAATAGTTCGAACACTTTATTTGTTGTTTTATTAAGCCCGCTTATTGGTTTACTTTGGCTTTGGTTAGCCAAAAAGAAAATAGAACCGAATACATTAATAAAATTTGGTATCGGATTTTTATTTCTTTCTGCGTCTTTTTATTTATTTTACTATACTAAGTTTTTTGCAAATGCAGAAGGAATTACATCTTTAAATCTTTTCGCTTTCGCTTATTTTGTAACTACTATAGGAGAGCTGTGTTTGGGTCCTATCGGAATGTCAATCATAACCAAATTATCACCGAAAAAATTATTTGGTATGATGATGGGGCTTTGGTTTTTAGCTAGTGCTTTTGGACAATTAGCTGCTGGAAAGTTGGGAGCCGCAATTTCACAATCCAATAACGGAACGACTCTAATGTCAAAATTACAATCGTATACTGATGGCTATTATCAATTAGCTATTTATTCGTTAGTAGCTGGAGTAGTATTGATCGCTATTTCTCCACTTATTAAAAAATTAATGCAAGAAGTGAAGTAAATATTCATTTCGGCACTATATTTGAAAAGTTTAAAAATAAAATTATAAAATGAAAAAAATCATAATTGCATTATTATTGTTCGCCGGCTCATTTGCTGCAGAAGCACAAGAATTAGTTTGGGAAACCAATGTCACTAAAGCAATGGAGATTTCTAGCAAAACAAAGAAACCATTATTGCTGTTTTTTACAGGAAGTGACTGGTGCGGCTGGTGTATACGTTTGCAGAAAGAGGTTTTAAAAACGCGAGAATTTGCAAATTGGGCAAAAGAAAATGTAGTTCTTGTTGAGCTAGATTATCCAAGAAGAGCTCCACAAACCGCTGATATTAAAAAACAAAATAACGAATTGCAGCAAGCTTTTGGAATTCAAGGCTTTCCAACAATAGTTGTGGCGAATGCAACCACAAAAGATGGCAAGGTAAATTTCGAAGGTTTAGGAAGCACCGGCTATGTTGCAGGTGGTCCAGCCGCTTGGTTAGAAGTTGCCAACGGTTTTTTTAAGAAGTAAATAATTTTAGTTTAGTTTATAAAATCCCTTTTCAGCAGTGGCGTGAAAAGGGATTTTATATTTTATACAACTAGCTTTCCAGTTTTTCTGTATTGTTTTAAAGTTTGAAGCGTCAGCAATTACTAAACTTGGTTTCATATTTTGTAATACACGATCTAAATTTACCTTACTAGACTGTGTAAGTATAAGAATATCTGAGTTTACATTTCTAGGATAAATAGCAGAACTATCTATAATATAAACTCTTTTTCCATTGAAATAAATGTAGTTTTCAAGTTTGATTTTACGAGTTACGCAACTTAAGTTTTCAATTGCATAAGATTTTAGAATAGTGTTTTTATCCGACATTTTTAAAATACTGTCAGTGGCATAAATTGTAATAGCATTGCTTCTTCTCTCTGCGATGAGAGTGCTTTTCTTACTATTGAAAACTATCAGCTCCTCTTCGTGTATGGCATTGTAATAAATGGTAAAGTACGAGATTTGCATCATTAATAATGAAGCTGTCGCCAAAGCTAGTTTTGTAAATGTTGGTTTTTTAAACCAGATAATAATAGTAAAAACAACTAAGTATCCGGTGATTAATAAATAAAAGTGAAGTGGAATATCTTGAATGATAAATTGTTCCAAAGAAGCTATCGTATTTATTATTTTATTTAAATAATAAATACTCCATTCTAATAACTGTGATAGAAACAAGGGAATCATGTTCACGGCGGCCAAAATCATAACTAATACGCCTAAGACCATAATTATACTTAAAAATGGAATTATGATTAGATTAGTGACAAAGAAAAGACCTGGAAACTGATGGAAATAGTAAATGCTTAATGGTAAAGTTCCTATTTGTGCCGCAAAGGAAACGGTTAGTATATCCCAAACGTATTTAAATATCTTTGTTTTAGGATTGCAAAGCGTTTTTAGTAAAGGTTGTAACCAAATTATGAAAAACAAAGCAGTGTAACTGAGTTGGAATCCAACATCAAATAGAAAAGAAGGTTCAAAAAGTAAAATCAGTAATATAGAAACGAGTAAAGTATGATAAATATTTACACTTCGCCTTAAGTGAGTTCCTATCGCAACAAATGAAAACATTGTCACAGAACGAAGAACTGAAGGTGCTAAACCTGCAATTATTCCAAAAGTAGATAAAGAGACAAGAATAATGATTAGTTTAATAAAAGACCCTTTTCGTGTATTAGGAATGGGCTTTAGTAAGAAGGTTATAAAAAGTAGAATAAATCCAATATGCAAACCCGAAACGGATAGAATATGAACCGCTCCTGCGTACTGATAATCCCGAATTATCTCTGGCGCAATTTCTTGTTGCTGACCCATTATTAGTGCAACTGCTACATTTAGCTCTGTTTTATTAAAATTATTTTTTTCAAGATTACTGATGATTCGGGAACGTAATTTTGACGAATAATACCAGATGTTTTTATCTGTGTATGATCCTATTTTAATTTGGTTAACATCAGCGTATAGCTGTGCGTAGATTTGTTTATTCTCGAGATATCTACTGTAATTAAATTGATTTGGGTTTTGAGGAGTTTTGTTTTTAGTTAGTGTTCCCTCAACTCTTAAAGATGCTCCAACTTGCAGTGCAGGTGTTTTATCATCTTTTTGAATATTTAAAATTATTTTTCCTGTTTGTTCTTTTTCTCCAATGCAGTTAATTACCGCTATATATCGGTCGCTAAAGGCAGATTTTTTTAACTTTTCTCTTATTGTTAGATCTATCGAATGAGATTCGTCAAATGCTTTGCTATTATGGGTGTAATTCTTTTTTTGAAAGTGATCAGTATGAACTATTTGATTTGAAACGCCAACTATAAAGGAAAAAAAGTACGTCGCTAAACCAAAGTACAATGAGGTTTTATTCGAAGAAAAGAAATAGAGTAGTAAAAAAATAGCATTCGATAAAATAAGTGCTAGTAAAACATAAGGATTAGGAACGTGAATGTAAGTAGCAAAAAGCAATCCTAAAACAAATGCAATTGTTATTTTAGATAATGGGAATTTTAGTACTTTCATGAATCTAAAGTACACATTTTCAATAAGAAAGAATTTTTTATTTTAGTTTTTTTGTAACGCTAAAAAACTTTCTATTTTTAACACTTATATTTTATAATCATTGTTGTCCGATATAATTAAATAAAAAAAGAAGCCAAAAAGATGGCTTCTTTAAATGAATCGTAAATTTGTGTTTCGACATACAAAATACGA